>WFUI01000272.1 GCA_015485035.1 Mariprofundus sp. | reverse complement strand
GCCATACAGCAGTCGCTGGAAGCTGCCGGATTACCCACACTGAACCTGCATAATAATGAGCTGGCCAAACTGCATATCCGACACATGGTCGGAGGCCGCTGTTCACTGGTGGAAAATGAGCTATTATACCGTTTTGAGTTCCCGGAACGCCCCGGAGCCCTGCTGAAATTCCTCAGCCGCGCCGGAGGCCGCTGGAATATTTCCCTGTTTCACTACCGCAACCATGCCGCCGCCTTCGGTCGCGTACTGGCCGGCGTTGAAGTCCCGCGGCAGGACCGCCAGACATTTGAAGCCTACCTCGATGAACTCGGTTACCCATACGTCGATGAGACGAACAACCCGGCGTATTCGCTGTTCCTGAAGTGATTAGATGAACCCTGGGAAACTACACATGTAATACATGAACCCAGCGCCCGCCATGCTTGATTTTAAAGCGTTTTTTCACTTTCAGTCCCAACGCATTCTCACATATCTGATCCGGCACCATGACAGCCATGCGCCATCCGGGGAACTGTTGACTGAATACTGCTCCAAGGGTTTTGTATAACGATTTCACATCAACTTTGACCCGGTCACCATAGGGTGGATTGCAAACAATCAATCCCGGAGCCGAAATATTTTCGGGTACAGTCAGCCTGCATACGTCCAGCTGTTCAAAGCTGATGACATCTCCAACTCCGGCCAATGCAGCATTTTCTCTGGCCTGTTTGAGAATGCCGGCATCCAGCTCGCTGGCAATAATACGGGCCGGGCTTGAAGACTGCATGGCACGGGCTTTGTCTACAGCCCGGTGCCAGCGTTTTTGTTTAAAGATTGGCCAGTGTATAAACGGAAAAGCGTGATTCAGTCCCGGTGCACGCTTTTCTGCCATCCAGGCTGCTTCAATGGCAAAGGTACCGGAGCCGCACATCGGGCTCAGCAAGGGTTCATCAACGCCCCATTCCATCCAGCTTAATATCGCAGCGGCAATCGTTTCCCGTACAGGCGCCTTGCCGGAATGCAGACGGTAACCGCGCCGATCCAGCCGCTCCCCCGATGTATCCAGACTAATCGTGCACTGGTTATTTTCTATGCGCAGCAAAATCTGTTGTTCGTTGTCCATGTTATGCGCATCGATTGCACCGGCTGCATCTTTTTGGGATTGCATCCCAAGCCTGTCCCGAACCGCATCTGAAACTGCCTGCTCAGCCCGACCGGAGTGCATTAATTTTGAAGTCTTGCATGATGCACGGACAGATACGGATACCTGTGAACCGATATAATGCTCCCATGCCACTTTCCTGCTTTTATTATACAGCTCGGGAAACGACATCGCCCGAAAAGAAGCCAGCCGGATCAGAACACGCGTCACAATCCGGCTACGCAGGTTGATGCGGAATAACCCGTCCATCGTTGTCGTGAACGACACGCCGCCCTCTTCCACCTTCACATCATGTGCGGCCAGTTCGTTCAACTCATCGCCAGCCATCGTCTCAAGGCCCGGCACTACAACAGCATAACAAGAAAGATTACCCATGCCCCAACCATAACGACAATTTCCGCACTGCCTACCATCAGCTTTGCAGTAGAAGCGTTATTTGCCATGCCGCCCTGTTTTATGAACCCCGCGATGATTATGCCGGACCTTTGCTTGTAACGGATTGGGGAGCAGAAAGACCGCAGTGATGTATATAGGCGACTGATAAGGGATTCATTGCGGGTACAGGAGTAAGGGTACGGTAGAATTTATGAATAGTGTGGGCTAGATTCAGCGTCTTGCAGGGCAACAATAATCCCCCACCATGATCCGGGGAGCCAAGGGAATGTATCCATGTCATTGAATCTTCAACCCATCATGATTTCAGGGAAAGAGGTGCTGCCATTGATTGAGGGCGGCAAAGGTGTAGCCATTTCCACCGGTGAAAGTTCCGGAGCCTGGGCAGCTGCTGGCGGTGTCGGCACATTCTCCGCAGTGAATGCAGACAGCGTGGATGAAAACGGCAAAGTGATCCGCACAGTATATCACGGCAGAAGTCGTAAAGAACGCTTCGAGGAACTGGTTGCGCAGGGCATCAAGGGTGGAATCCAGCAGGCACAGATTGCACATGAGATTTCGGGCGGTGAAGGCCGTTTACACATGAATGTATTATGGGAAATGGGCGGGGCCGAACGTGTGCTCGAAGGTGTTATGGAAGGTGCCAAAGGGTTGATTCACGGTATCACCTGTGGTGCCGGCATGCCTTTCCGACTGGCTCCTTTGGCGGCCAAACATCATGTGCATTATTATCCCATCATTTCATCAGCGCGTGCATTCCGGGCATTGTGGCTGCGCTCCTACCGCAAGTTTCCGGATTTATTAGGCGGCGTGGTGTACGAAGATCCGTGGCTGGCCGGTGGCCATAACGGCCTGTCCAACTCTGAAAGTCCGGATAAACCCGAAGACCCGTATCCGCGTGTGGCCGCACTGCGTAAAACCATGAATGAATTCGGTTTACAGAATACACCGATTGTCATGGCCGGCGGTGTCTGGTTCTTGAGAGAATGGACCAACTGGCTCAATAACCCGGAAATCGGCCCGATTACCTTCCAGTTCGGCACCCGTCCGCTGCTGACGCAGGAAAGCCCGATCTCCGATTTATGGAAGCAGCGACTGCTCACCCTGAAAGAAGGCGATATCAGTCTGAACCGTTTTTCGCCAACCGGGTTCTATTCTTCCGCTGTGTATAACTCCTTCCTGCATGAATTATATGAACGTTCGGATCGGGAAATTGCCTTTGTTGATCACCCTGCCGGTGACCACTCCGAATTATTCACTTTCGGCGTACGCAACAAGAAAGTCTACCTGACCAAACATGATCTGAAACGCGCCCGGAATTATATCGACGAAGGTTTTAGCAAGGCATTGCCAACACCGGATTCCACACTGATATTCGTCACCCCTGAAAAAGCCAGGGAAATCCGTCAGGATCAGCTGGACTGCATGGGTTGTTTGTCCATGTGCAAATTCAGCAACTGGGCCGCCAATGAACGCGGTACAACCGGGCGCAAAGCCGATCCGCGCAGCTTCTGTATTCAAAAAACACTGCAGCAGATCGGTCATGGTGATGAACCGGATAACAACCTGATGTTTGCCGGTCATGCCGCGTACCGTTTCGCCGAAGACCCATTCTATGCCAATGGTTTCATCCCGACGACAAAGCAACTGGTCGAACGCATTTGTACTGGTGACTGATCAAAGAGACAGCGAAAACACTCTGGCGGCGGCCTCAATTTCACTGGACCTGGATCACGAATCGCAAGGCCCCCCGCAACAACTGAACCCCGGCAAGGACGGGACACCGACCGATGAGCTGATACAGTCATTTGATGAGATTGAGCAAAGACTGAAACATTTCACCCATGCTTCGTCTGCTGAAGATGTAAAATCTCTTGCCAGAGCCATGAAAAGATTAATCGGAAAGCTGAATGCCAATGCGCATATTCCGTTAAACTTCCGCCTGAAAGTACTGCACTGTTTTGAGCATGAACTGGATATGTTTGATGTTGAAATGACCGCAGCTGTGCTCAATGCTCACAAGGTTGCTATCATGCAGGTGAAACAGGCCGCGAGTACTGATAACAATTATTACCCTGCCCTGCTCAGAATGATCAACAATGCCATCGAAATAACCATTAAACGTTTGCTGGCGAAACTGGAACAATACATCACACCCTCGATCATTATCACGCGTCATTTTTTTGATCTGGCCCGGCTCGGTCTGGACGCATCCGCAGCCATGGGTAACGCATCTCCATCGGAAACAGCCCGGCTGAATAAACTGATATGTAATCATGAAATGTTGCGGAAGCTCAATTTCTTCGGGAAAACACACAGCCTGCAGAAAATGATCTGGCAGGAGCTTCAACATCATATCGGCGTTCTGGAGCCGCGCCTTTATCGCCGTGGCGATACTCCCCGGGATATTCGCAACAACAGCCTGATGTTTATCAACCTGAACAGACCGAATGATCCCGGCCACATCATCGACAAGCTGCCGGATCCCCTTGAGGCCGACTGCATCATTATTCCACTCGATGTGTTCATCAAACGCCTGAATCATGAGTTCCAGAAAGCGGAAAGCATATTGTCCAACCAGCAGATGCAGACAAAAGTGCTGCATACCGAAACAGTACTGGAGAACAGCCTGATCGGTTGCAGGGCAATACTTGATGCCCTGAAAACTGAAAAACGGGCTCCCCGGCATACCCGGGTCGGCATCAAGGTTCAACTCGTTATGGAGCCCACAAAAGCCATTCTCAAAGCGTTCACTCTCGCCAAGAAGACCCGCAAAAAAACATCGGCCAGGCCCGAATCATTTAACCAGACAAAGGCATGGAATGTGGTCGATTTCAACCAGTACGGCGTCTGCCTGGAACGCATGCGCGCTGAACCCATGGCAGAGCTGCCTGATAGTCTGGTCGGCCTGAACTGGTATTTTGGTGATGACAGTCTGGAACTCGAGTTCACTGGCCGCAAAGACAACATCGAGCGGCAGGAGCAGGCAGCACCCGGACTGGGCTTTATCCGCTGGGCCAGGGAAAGCAGAAACGGCGAACAGCGTATCGGCATCGAATTCTTTGATTCAGACTACAAGCTGGCCAAAGCATCTCTGGCGCGGGGCCAGCGGGAAATCGACCATCAATATGTCTTGCCCATCCTGGTAAGGCCCGGCAAGTCCTTGCACACGGTCATTTTCCCTGCCTCCAGGATATACAAAGACATGACATTCATGATATCACAGGATGATCAACATGCTCATTTCAAAGTCAGGGAAATCACCGTTACCGGCCAGAATTACACACAGTGTGAAATAGTCCGCGCCAGGGTATAAAAAAACACAGCTATAGAGAGGAACTGATCACCTGTTCCCAGCCAGGCATAAACGCATTCACATCCGTATAAAAATGCGGAGACAGGCGGATACCCCCGGCCCGGTTGGCGCATACGATGCCAGCTTTCATCAGCCGCCGGTACAGATCGGCATGACCCACCGAATCAAGCTGACGATGCCGGAACGTGACAATACCGGCATAACGGCCGGACTGAACAGGCGTCATGAGTTCCAGATCAGGATTTTCTTCCACCCAACGCATCAATGTTCCGGCTCTGTCCAATAACAGGGACTCGACTGTTTCCATACCGATATCTTCGAACAACGAGAGACTGGCATTCAGGGCATGAATACCGAGCATATTCGGACTGCCCGGCTCAAACCGTCTGGCTGCAGCAGCCGGTGCCCAGTCGCTAGCATCGAAATCCCCGGCCCGTTCCACCATGTGCCAGCCATATTGCAGCAGCTTTAATTGCTCGCGTGCTTCCGGCCCGGAATAAAATACCGCCAGACCTTCCGGCCCCAACATCCATTTATGCCCATCAGCCACCACGAAATCGGCATGGCATGCTTCGACATCAAACTGTAATGCACCGAGGCTCTGAATGGCATCGACACAGAACAGGATACCGTGATCATGGCAAAACCGGCCCAGCAGGTTTAAATCCATGCACAGGCCTGTGCCATACTGAACCGAACTGATCGTCAATAATCGGGTGCGCTCGTCACAGATCGACAGCAACGCTGTTTCAGGACCATCGCCCGAAATATCCGCCAGCCTCAGTTCCACACCTTTGCCTTGCAGTGATTCCCAGACGATTCGATTGGACGGGAATTCCTGATTACTCGATACAATATTGTCGCCCGGTTGCCAGTCCAGACCGTATGCAATCAACGACAATGCTTCCGATGTATTTTTGACCAGGGCAATATCATCGGCTGAAGATGCCGCCAGCAACCGTTTCAAACGCATGCGTAATTCACGCTCCACTTTCATCCATTGCGGATAATCTGCAGCCCCCTGCCGCATATTCTCTTCCGCAAAGGCTTTCACCGCCTCGGCGGTTCGCCGCGGCCACACTCCCACCGCAGCATGGTTCAGATAAACCAGATCCGACCGTAACGGAAATTCTTCTGCCAGCGTTTTCATCACCCTATTCCACCCCTGCTGCAACCATTCCGCAAGCAAAGGTGCGACCTTTGACAAGATGGATTTGCTTTGGTTGATGTCCTGAGCAGCGATGCAGATGATTGCAATTTTCATTAACCTGCATCATTCTACGATGAATCACTTAATGTAAGGAGGGGACAATAATGCACGAAACAAGACCTGCCCCCTTTCATAGCCGCCCATTGGGAGATGATTCATTTGTGGATATGCTTGAGTTAAAGCTGAATAAAATTTTACGTCCACCAAGACAAGGTAGGAAACACAAGAGTGAGAAATAAATATACTGTCACCGAATTCTCATGGATAAACAGCAAACCTCCATGCGCCAAGGCTTGATCATCCAGCGCCTTACTGGTTTTCTGGCAGCGGCAGAGCATTGCATGCCGATGAGGTCTCCCCGGATAAAGGCGTAAACTTTCACTACACAACCGCAGCATTTACCATATCTCCTGAACCCCGGACTTCGTGATGTTGTGCT
>WFUI01000271.1 GCA_015485035.1 Mariprofundus sp. | reverse complement strand
GAGAGGCCGGAGCTTTGCATGCCATAAGCCAGTGCGAAGCCACCACCAAGCAGCAGAACGATATCCCACGGCAATTGTCTGAACGATGTTGTGTTCAGGATGGGTTTGTTGTCTTCAGTACGGAATAAAAACAGTAAACCGGCCATCAGAATAGCTACCGTACCATCATCAACGCCTTTGTAGGGAAGCAGGGTATTCCATCCGGGGAGATCGAAGCTCTCGGCATGGATACCTTTTCTGCTCATCCATAACAGCGCTGTCAGAGCCAGTATCCAGCCCACCAGTTTTTCTTCGCGTCGCATCAAACCCAGTTTATCCAGCGAGCGGTTCAGTGCAGTACCATCAGATGCCTTCCAGGGTATCCGGGCAATCCCTGGCCCCAGTACAGCGAACAGAACGGTCAGTCCAATAATAACCATAGGAATACCCACCATCATCCATTCAAGGAACGAGGGGGCGATATCAGGAGCTGCAATACGCATGTTTTCGAGAAAGACCAGATTGGGTGCTGTGCCGACAGGTGTACCCATACCACCGATATTGGCTGAATAGCCGATAATCAACAGGAAACTGGTTGCCATCGGGGCAATATTTTCAACCCCGTGTTCGTCCATCAGACGATGCAAGAGTGGGAGAGCGATGGTGACCATCAACATGGTTGTGGCCGTATTGGAAATCCACATGGATAAAAAGGCTGTGGTGACAGAAAAACCCAACGCCAGCTGGAGCGGACTGGCATGCAACCTGGCCAGCATATTCAGGGCAATGCGTTTATGCAGGCCGCTATTTTCCATGGCACGGGCAATCAGAAAACCACCAAGAAACAGGAAAATAATAGAGTTCACATATTTGGGTGCGATTTCTTTTCCGGTGGTGATGCCGAAAAGCGGGAAACAAACCAGAGGAATCAGGGCGGTGAGTGCCAGTGGTACACATTCGGAGATCCACCAGATTGCCATCCATGCTGCAATACCCAGCATGGATGCCGCTTCCGGGTGACCGGGAATATCCACCATGGTTGCACACAACAGTGCCACAACGGGGCCGGCAATGCGGGCTATGAGGATATGACTCATGGTTTGAAGATGCCGTTCATCCGTGTTGTCGTCCAGAACCACCATGCCACGCGCCAAGCATGCGGGATTTCATGCTCAGCGCGTTTATAGTATGACTATCAGACATGTCACCACGCTAGCGCGGCAACATCATGCGTCCAGATTGGAGAAATACTCATCTGGTAAATTCTGGTAAAGGCAAGTATCCCTGAATTATGGACTTAACAAGCAATGTCTTACGCCTAAAATATGCCATACGCATTTAAAACGTCTTGATTAAAAATTGATTTCTACCGTTTTCTTTGGCGCGATACATAACGGCATCGGCATCAGAAATAACCCGCTCTGGTGTTATATCCGGTGTGGATGGATAATATGCTATCCCTATGCTTACAGTCATAAATTTTGCTGTCGGCGAATAATCGTGAACTATCTTCTGTTCAGATATGACATGGATCATTCGTCTGGCAATCCGTTCAGCCCCGTGAGCATCGGTATTTGGCAAAACCAGCACAAACTCTTCTCCCCCGTACCGGGCAGCGAAATCACCTTTGCGGATGACTGTCCGGCGCAAGCAATCGCCAATTCGGCGTAAACATTCATCGCCCGCCTGATGGCCATAATTGTCATTGTATGCTTTGAAATGATCGATATCCATCATCATAACCACAAGCGGTATTTGATCACGCTTGACCCGGTAAATAACATCCACCAGATGAATGTCCAGATAGCGACGGTTATATAGGCCGGTCAGCGAACCTTACAAAGTAAGATGATTGAGTTGTGACATTAAGTCAGCGGTTTCCCGGTGGTTCCTGTATATCAACCAACAGGCAAAACATGAACCTGCACCGACTGTTACCATTAAAAAGATTGCGGTAGTCACCTGTTGAGAAGAAGCATAGGGGAGCTCAAAAACAGCAAGTCACTACTGTCCGGTTAAGCATCGATCAGTGCCGCACCAATACCATTCAGATAATCAATCAGGATATTGGTATCAAACAAGGCTTTCATGGCTGCTCGTG
>WFUI01000270.1 GCA_015485035.1 Mariprofundus sp. | reverse complement strand
GTAAAGTCTTCCGGCTTGATTGCCGAAAGCAGATTGCCGACAAGATAACCATTTTCCCGCATCAAAAGTGCACGGGAGTTCCATGCACCATGCTGAATCCCTCCACCATGCTCCCGGCAAGCGTATTTTTTGGGCGGCAAAATAACCCCGTCTTTACAAAACCAGTTCACGCCATCGAACGGACCACGCGGAGCTTGTTTAAACTGATCAATCCAATGCCGGAGCTGCCCTGTTTGAACATCCACCTCTGCATGCACCACCCCTCCTGATGCATATAAAACCAGCAAAAACATCAATGTAATCCTAACAATCATAGATGACAGTATAGTCGACAGACTATTTTCTTACCACTATATACTCTGAAAGGTATATAAACCGCTCATCTTCATGGATAATACTCATGAGATATGGTTGGCGTGGCGCATGGCTGTTTGCAACACCGGTACAGCTATTCAGTATGCAGCGATGCTCAGTTATCAGCACAGTTATCACGCCGGCAATCACGCCGATGTTTTGAAACATATCATCCTCGGCGATCTGGTTGCCGGCATGCAAAAGAAAATATCGCCGCTATTCCTGTTTGATGCCTTTGCCAGCCGTGGTGTCTATGATCTCCAATCACCTGAAGCGTTGAAGAACAGAGAGTTCGATACCGGCATCGGACAAATATGGCACCTGCGTCATCAACCAAAACCGGAAGGTGCGGAGCGCTGGATCAAGTTGATTGAAAGCAACAACGCCGGCGGTGGCTTTCAACACTTTCCCGGCTCCACAGCCTTGTTTGTATCCATGCTGCGGGAAACGGATCGACTGGCCGCATGCGACTTGCATCCGCAGGAATTCAACATGCTGCGCCATAGCTTCAACAGCAGCCGCAGACTCGCCTTGCACAAGCGCGATGCCTTCGAAGCTCTGGGCGCATTATTACCTCCGAAAGAGAATCGCGGTCTGGTTTTTATCGATCCTTCCTATGAAGATAAAAATGAATACAAAAAAGTAGCCCGTGCCATTGCCGGTGTATACCCCCGCTTCCGAACCGGGACTTATGTCATCTGGTATCCGTTATTGCCCGCTGGACGCCACAATGATTTATTTCGTGAGCTGAAACAATCCGGAATCCGAAAAATACTCAGACTGGAACTGGACTGTCATAATTGCTTCCCGAATATGCAAATGTCCGGTTCAGGCTTATTGATTGTCAATCCACCATGGCATGCACAAAATGCAATAAAAGCATCATTGAACTGGATTTCCGACAGTCTCACAGAGGGCAAAGGTCAACCCTGTTTTAACTGGCTTGTTCCTGAATAACTGGCAGGTAAACAGGCGGACCTGTTACGTAGTGAAACCACCCAGAACATACCAGCCGGTCGGTTCATTTGTTCTTGAAAACCGGATGTTTGCGCCATTATCATGACAGCGCATACTTGAAGCCATCCTCATTGTCCCCCATACTCTCCCGCCATTCAACCACCACAGGACACCTCACATGAAACGCATTCCGGCATCATCCACCAGCGCAGCACGAGCGAACGAACTGGTTACATCCCTGCAACAGCGCTTTGTCTCAGGTCTGGAGAAGCTTGCTGCAAGCATGAACAGCACTCAATCATTTTCCGAAGTCGAATGGTTCCGCGATAAAGGGAATCATGGTGGTGGTATACGTTATGAAACAGCAGACGGGGATCTGTTCGGACGAGGATCCGTGAATGTTTCGCAAGTGCATTACGATGATCACCCGGAAAAGAAACTTGGCTCGGCCACCGCCATCTCAACCATCATCCACCCGAAACACCCGTTAGCTCCGTCTGTACATATCCACATCAGCTGGACAAAGATGAAACAGGGACAGGGATACTGGCGCATGATGGCAGACCTGAATCCCTCCAACGAGAATCCTGCCCACACTGCACAATTCCTTGCAGCCATGAAGGCCGCGGCTCCGGCGCAATTCGATGAAGCCCAGGCACAGGGCAACCGCTATTTTTATATCCCGGCACTCGGCCGCCACCGTGGCGTAGCTCATTTCTATCTGGAAAATTATCATTCAGATGATGCGGATGCAGACTATGCCCTGGCTCACACCGTTGGCACAGCGGCCATCGACACTTATCTTTCCATCCTCACCGACACCCTGCAAAACGCAGCTGCCCCTACAGATGCACAACGCCTTGCCCAGCTTGCCTATCACACGCTCTATTTTTTCCAGGTTCTGACACTGGATCGGGGCACAACGACAGGTCTGCTGGTGCATGATCAAAACGATATCGGCATCATGGGATCACTGCCTGCCTGTGTGGATCCCGACCTGCTGAACGCATGGATAGAGCACATGCAAACCCCGCAGGATCAACTACTCAATGCACTGATCACCGTACTGCCGGATTCATCCCCTGCTGAGCTGGACGCAACAGTAAAAGCAAAGCTCGCTGCCGTTGTGCGCAACCATTACAGATCACACCCCGAGGCGATGGCTATGCAGGCTTCTGGCGACACGATTCCAGCAACGGTGGACAACCACAAGGGATAATCAACTGATATCATAACCCGAACTGGAAACCTGTTCAGCATTCACCATTCTTCCATTTTACGTTATACTTGGTCATCTGATGAAAGCATGAGAGAATCTGTCAATCTTCAGGGTACTCTGAAAAACGCATTGTATTCGGCACGTCCTACGGACAGGACTCTGCAATTCGACAGGACAGTTGGATTAAACGGGCATACCGCCTGCGGGTGAATGGCAGGAGCCATAAATTAAAACCAGGTACGTAAGTGCCTGATTTACAAACAAATCAAAAATGACAGTTTTGTCTGAGCGGGCTGATTTTTGCCAGGATAGCAATCAATCAGCATCTCCTTAAGAGGTGCGGGCACATGAAAATGAAACCGGTCTTCCATCTGGATATGAGTGGATATTCAAAAGATGAACCGAAAGCCATGCTTGAAATGATCGGAGGATGGCTTCTTGC
>WFUI01000269.1 GCA_015485035.1 Mariprofundus sp. | reverse complement strand
CGTTTCGGTATCGGTATGAATACCGATCATACACTGGAAGAAGTAGGCAAACAGTTCGGTGTTACCCGTGAACGTATTCGTCAGATTGAAGCGAAGGCCTTGCGCAAACTGCGCCACCCATCGCGGGCACAGAAGTTGAAGACATTCGCTGATTCCCCGGAAAAAGCTGTTCAGCTGGAAGGCAGCATTCGCTGAGAAGAGACTGACTTTTAGGGAGATGCTGATTTATTGTCATCCCGGCAAAAATCAGCATCTCTATGTCTGCACGCTCTTTGTGGTAAAATAATATCGCCAGCGCGTTGTATCAAGCTGGTGGAATATGAATGCGTTCAATGGCTGTCGTTAACCTTGTGGATGGATCGATGCTTACAAGTGTTGCAAAAATTGAGGCTCCGCGTTCTACCGCTTCAAAGCGTTGAGGCAAGCGTTGTACCATGCGCGTTAATGCACCATCGATTTTCATGCCGATGATAGACTGATAAGAGCCGGTCATGCCGATATCGGATTGATATGCCGTGCCTGAAGCATGAATGATTTCATCGCAGGTCGGCACATGCGTGTGTGTACCATAAACAAATGAGACGCGCCCATCCAGATACCACCCCATACCCATTTTTTCACTGGTGGCTTCGGCATGCATATCTACCAGAATGGCACTGACATCGTCAGGTATCTCATCCATAGCCCGGTCCGCTGCCGCAAACGGGCAATCCCATGGGCCCATAAAGGTCTGCCCGATCAAATTAATGACTGCCACTTTATAACCTGCTGCAGTTTCCTGCACCGTCCAGCCACGCCCGGGTGCAAAGCTTGTAAAATTCATCGGACGAACATAGCGGTCATCCTCCTCGATATGCTGGAGAAAATCACGTTGATCCCAGCAATGGTTGCCATTGGTAAATACATTGACACCTATTGCAAACATTTCATCGGCTACTCTTTCGGTCAGACCAAAGCCGTGAGCCAGATTTTCCCCATTGGCCACCACAAAATCAACCTGATGCATATCAATCAACGATGGTAGATGTTCTGTCAAAGCACGCCGCCCAGCTTTGCCGAGAATATCTCCAATCACCAGAATTTTCATAGCTTCGGGCATTCAATCACCTCTTTTTCAGTTATCACATAATCCATCGGCGCATCATGCCCGTCAGCCGGGATATGTGCGACCTCCTGGCCGGAAAAAGCCAGGCCTATCACCTGAATCAATTGATGACGGTGCTGGCCGAGCCAGTAGTCAAAACATCCCTTCCCCATTCCGAGGCGATTGCCTTGCCGGTCAAATGCCGCCATAGGGCAGAGCAGTACTGTCTTTTGATGGCCTGTCCAGAGCATACCGGATGCAGGTTCTGGGACTCCGAACAAGCCGTTTCCCCATTTTGTTTCTGGTGTCGTCAAAAGCCATTCCATATGTTCGTGATGATGGGTGACCGGAGCAAAAACCTGATAGTCGGGCAGCTGAAACAGACTTTCCGTGCTTACCTCCGATGGCAGTGAACGATAAACCAGCAGATTGTCAGGTCTATTCGGGGTGCTCTGCAGGTGAGCGATCAATCTTTCGAGGATGATCTCCGAGTTTCTCCGGCGCTCATTGCCTGGCATGTTTTTCCTGTATGCCAGCGAAGAAGCCCTGAGTGTATTTTTATCAGCTGGTTTGTTCATGTGTGGGGGAGGGGCATATGTTTGAGACATGCCTGAAAAGTGGAATGAAGGGAATCATGCGTATCCGGGCGGGGGAAAAGGGCACCCCCGCGCTGACGTAATGGCATATAGTCGCCGAACCCTCTAACAAGAGGTGGGCGCCGCACCTCGGCCTCAGGTATCCCGAAAGGGGGACGCGCATGGCCAAAGTAGGTAAGCTCCCATTCGACAAGTATCGGCTCAGGCAACATGAATGCCACTCGCTCAACGCAGGGGTGCTTTTGCTAAACCCTCTGCTTGTAATACTACTCCGTCCAGTTCAGATATCAAGTCTTCCAGACCATCAATTTTTGTCCGGTCGCTTTTCAGTAACTCTCCGGCCAGATTCAGGGATACTAATGCCAGTAAACGGTCGGAGGCCACTGATGCGCCCATATTTCTGAGTTCATCAACATGTTTCTGAACCATTTCCGCAGCAGCCAAAACCTGATCGGGGTCTTCATCGGTCAGAATTGAAAAATTGCGGCCCATGAGCGTAATATCAACTGAATGGCTCATGATGCTTCACCCTGTCCGACCATCAGCTCGTCCAGTTTTTCCATAGCATGTTCTACCCGGGCTTTTGCTTCTAGGCGTCCGGTTTGCAGGTTTTCCAGTTCACTTTCCAGTTGTCGAACCTGGTCTCGCCGTTTACGCAGCTCATTTTCAGCAATACGCACGACTTCACGCATGCGATGGTTATCGGCAATGGTTTGCTCCATGTTGCGGCGAATGGTCGCCAGATGTTCGGTTAAAGCCTGAATTCGTTCTTCCAGGGCCTGTTGAGGATTATTCTGCATGCATGACATTGAAGCACTTTCAATCGATGAATTCAAGCGATAACCGATTTGCTGTTTGAGACCATTGAGAAATTAGGCGGAGACGAGCCCGTACTTGCAAGTTATTCTTTCATCCGTGTATGATAGGTCGTTAAAATCAAGGTGGGGGTTTCCATGGCAATCGATTATTCATGGCTTGAAGACAAGGTTTTGAGACGAAAACTGAATGAAGATGAGCGAGGCAAACTCGATCGCCTGCTAATCGAAAAGAATTTTTCCAAAAATGACAATATTCTGACGCAGGGGCAGCCGGGCGGTGTGCTGTATATCCTGCGTTCGGGTTTGGCTGAAATCAGTGCTGAATGTAACGGTCAGCAAATGCATATCGCGACCAGCAGGGAAGGTGCATTGTTCGGTGAAATTACTTTTCTGACCGGTGATTCGGCAACAGCGACAGTTACTGCTGTGGAAGATTGTGTTGTATACAAACTCAACCGGGACGATTGCTCGGAACTGATGCAAACAGAGCCTGAACTGGTCTATGCATTTATGGCTTATATGCTGGTTCATGCCGGCAAAGTGATCCGTTCGAGGAACCAGGACCATGCAAATATGCTTCAGTATATGAGTTCATCACATAAGTAGTATGTAATAACACCACATAAAAAGCCTGCGGCGACCACCGCAGGCTTTTTTGTTGGTCAAATTCTGACAGGGCCGAACACTGGATGGTTTTTGGCGTGCGATGTCTTGCATAGGATCAATCCTGCTGATTGACACGCAAGCCCATCATAGCAGTCTTCGCGGCCTTTTTAGCGAACCTTCACCAACAAAGAGAGACTTATGACACCTGATGACCTGAATATTGATTTTGAAGAGGGGGGTATCCTGACCACCAGACAGGTGGATAAAGTTATCCTCAGCAAAGGGGCATGGACAACGATTCTGTTCCGTTATCAGAACTGGGATCAGGCCAGTGAATCCTATGGCGAGGATAAATTTACTATTCGCCGTTATCAGAAACGTAATGGCGAATATACACCGCGTTCCAAATTCAATATAACCAATGCCAAACAGGCCAGAATGATTATTGAAACGCTGCAAGGCTGGACTGACACAAAATAAGTGGCGGGAGACTACCTTCTACATATCCGGTTTGATTTGCTGCATTGTGGTTTTTGCGGCTACAGTGATGTTTTCCGGCACTCTGGTTATTCCAATTTCAAACGCAATCACTAGAATTCTGCGGTCTTGGCTCAGCCGGATAGGGCGTCAGCCTCCGAAGCTAATAGTCAGAAGGCTGTGGCTGAATTAGACTTGGGCTCACAATCTGATAAGCACCCTTAGCTCAGCTGGATAGAGCATCGGCCTCCGAAGCCGAAGGCCAGTGGTTCGAATCCACTAGGGTGCACCATTGTTTTATAACTCCTATAAGATGTACGCAGATCAGGTGCCGCGATTGCATAGGGGAATGCTGATTAATTCAGTGTTGTCCTGTGGGCGGGCTTCCAGATCATTTTCTCCATAAGTAATAACATCAGATTTTTCGAGTTGCTTTCGATAGAAACAGGGCAAGTGGAATGCCGAGCAGGGCAACTCCGGCACACAAATAAAAAGCCATGCTGTAGCCAAAGGCATTGACAATCAGGCCGCAACCCATGATGCCGATTGTGCTGCCAAGGCCGAACCCGGCCGCGGAATATAACCCCTGTGCTGCTCCGTGACGTGTCTTCGGTCCAAGGCGTTTAACCCAGGCAATGGCTGCTACATGAAAAGCAGCAAAACTGGCTGCATGCAGAAGCTGCAGGCCTACCAGAAGTATAGCATCGGTGGTCAGCCCGATGCCGAGCCAGCGCAGTGCTGTGAGTAACAGGCAAGTGCTGAAGACAACGGCAGGTGCAGCTTGTTGCAACGGACGTGACCATAGCCACATCAACACAATTTCTGCAATGACGCCTATCCCCCAGTATAATCCGATTTGCCAGCCGGAAAAACCTGCTTCAGCCAGATACAGACTGAAAAAACCATAATAGGCACCATGTGATACCTGCATGATCAGCGTAATGCCCAGCAACAGATAAAATGATTTTGAAAATTTCGACCTGCCTGAATTGCTGTCGATCGGAGGTTTTAGTTTGGGAAAGCCCTGAGCGGCGAATGCCAGCACCATCATGAGCATCGCCAGTACAACCGGGAATGCGCCCATGTTTGGTCCGACCAGCCAAATACCACCGGACAGGGAAGTGATAACGAAACCGATCGAACCCCAGGCGCGTAGGCGACCGTAATCAGCCATCTCGGATTCGGACACCGACACCGATAGCCCATCGGTTAGTGGCAAAATTGCTGCCCAGCATACACCGAACAGCAAAATTGACGCTGCCATCAGATACAGGTTCAGTGTCATACCAAGCGATAATGCCGTAATTGCCGCCATGCAGGATGCTATAACGATGAACCGGTGTACTGTGTTTTCAGCCTGGCCGTCCAGTGCATGCCCGATCCATGGCGGCGCGATGATTTTGGCCAGTGCAAGTAGCCCGGTCATAAAACCGATCATGACAGTATTTAACCCCAGTCCATCCAGATAAACAGGGAAAAACGGCAGGATTAAGCCCATTGCCGCAAAATAGGCGGCATAAAACAGACGGATTCGATCCAGTGACTGGCGGGTAACCATGTCGGGCAGACTATCCGAAGCGTGATGAAAATCATCGGACAAGCTTGTGCTTGCGGAGGCGTCCGTGCTGGTTCACATTTATCCTGTGATGGAAGATGAAACATATCAATATATTGGCCGGGTAGCGTATGGATGAGTGGCTGAACATAGTCATCCGGCAGTTGATTCTGTACAGCTTGCCGGTGTTGATTTCCCTGACCGTCGTGGTGTTGTGCGAGTCCCGTCAGACAGGAATCGCCATCCCGCATCCCTTTTTTGCAATCCTGTGGCGCGGTACATGGTTACCACTACTGGCATCGATAGTGTTTCATCGCGGTATTATTGTTGCTATGCCCAATTCACTGATGCCTGGAATCAAGCCGGCAGCCGTTCGTTTTATCGCGCATGGTCTGCTGTGTCTGCTGGGCTTTGTATTATTCAGCTGGAGTCTGGCCCATCAGTTGTCGACTGGCTTGCCTCCCTTGCATCACTGGTGGGCCAAAGTATTGATGTTTTTCAATTTATGCATGGCCTGTCTTCATCTTCTGCCTTTGCCAGGATTGCTGGTGGGTGAATGCCTGATCCACAGCGCTGCAGGAAAATCTATCAGGCCTTATATCCATAATAATTCAGGCTGGCTGGGGGTCACTGTGCTGGCTGCATCTCCGTTGCTGGATATGGTTCTTGGTACGGTGGTTGTTTTTCCGGTTTATGAATTTCTGAGCAATCAGGCGGTGCATATATTCTGACAAATACTGTCGATACTTTGTGTTTTAATTGGCGTTGCTATTGGCAGATCATCATATCAGCATCGGCTTATCTGTATAAACAAGGGGCAGGCTTGCAAGTATAATGATATTGAAGGAAAAACTGCTGGACGGCAAGGCGAAAGCGCTGGCATGGAGCCGTGATCAGGATACGCTCTATATGGTAGCACTGGCCGTAATTGTCGGTGTGCTGGCCGGTTATACAGCGTTGCTCCTGCGTTATATGATTGAGTGGGTTAGTCTGTTCTGGACCGGCGAGCGTACCTGGGAAACTGTTATCGAAACCTTGCCATGGTATATCTACCTGTTGGCACCGACGGTCACCGGGCTCATGGTTGGCTGGATTACAGTACGCTTTTTGCCAGGTGGAGAATTGCGCGGCGTGGCCGGTGTGTTGGCAGATATGGTCGAACGACGGGGGCGGGTGAATCCACGTCAACTGGTCACTGAAACGATCGGAGGAGCACTGGCTATCGGAGGTGGTGCCAGTCTGGGTCGTGAAGGTCCGACCGTGGCGCTCGGGGCATTGCTGGCCTCCGAAATCGGCCAGCGGCTGGGGGTGACCGAGCAACAACTGCGAACACTTATCGGTTGTGGTGTTGCTGCCGGTATCGCTGCTTCATTTAATACGCCGATTGCCGGTGTGCTGTTTGCACTGGAGGTGATTCTGGCTGATTATGCCATTGCTACATTCAGTCCGATTGTGATTGCCTCTGTGCTGGCTACGGTAATTGCGCGTTCTGAACTGGGAAATTATCCGGCCTTTACCGTGCCTGAATATCATCTGATCAGTGTCTGGGAAATCCCGTCTTATATTGTTATCGGTGCCATTTGCGGTCTGGTGGCCACGGTGTTTATCAAATCGATGATACCAACCAGGAACTGGCTGGAAAAAATAATCCCGAACCGCTATTTGCGACCGGCACTGGTTGGTCTGGTGATCGGTCTGGTGGGGTTGGCATTGCCACAGGTGATGTCTATCGGTTATGGCACCGTGGAAGATATGATGCTGGAACGGATTCAGCCTGAATTGCTCGGGGTCTTGCTTCCGCTGGCAGGGTTTCTGGCCATTGTTCTGGTCGGGAAGCTGGTGGCGACAGTACTATGTTCCGCCGGTGGTTTTCCGGGCGGATTATTTGGTCCGGCTCTGTTCATGGGCGCAACAGTGGGAGCATTGTTCGGTGATATTGCACATGCGATTTCACCAGCCTATTCCGAAAGCTATGGTGCATACGCGCTTGTGGCCTGTGGTGCTTTGACAGCGGCGGCCCTGCAGGCGCCGCTGACGGTGATGCTGATTGTTTTTGAAATGACGGCGAATTATCAGATTATGCTGCCACTGATGGCCGCATGCAGTGTGGCGACACTGGTGACGCGTACTTTTGGGCGCGCTTCGGTATTCACGGAAGCACTGGAAGAGCGTGGTATCGAAACACACTGGGGGCTGGAACAGTCCTGGATGCGTTCAGTGCCGGTGAGCCGAATACCGTGGCGATCAGTTCCATCCGTATCAGAAAAGACCCGATTGAAGGAATTGAAACAGGTGTATACGGAATCGGGCAAAGGCTGTGTGCAGGTTGTCGATGATGAAGGGCTTATGGTAGGCATTGTGACCTTTTCCGATCTGCAGCGCTGGTTGATTGACCCTGCTCTGGATCAGGTGATTGTCGCCAGTGAAGTGGTCAATCGAAATGTACTGGTGATATCGGAATCAGACAGCCTGCTTGACGCGATTCATATTCTGGACCGGGAGGAGTTTGAGCAGATGCCTGTGGTGGCTGCAGATAATCCCCGTAAAGTATTGGGTATTTTATCTCGTAATGCCATTTTTTCCACCTATCACAAATTGATTGTTAAGCATGGTGAAGGCGAACATGATTGAGGGAAAGAAGTACCGGTGAATGCACATGCCTTGAATGCGGAACAACAACAGGCAACCCGTGCCGGGGATGGCCCGCAGCTGATTCTGGCCGGAGCAGGTTCGGGCAAAACACGAACGATCGTTCACCGTATCGGTCATCTGATTGCCGAAGCCGGTATTGCACCACACCGGATTCTGGCTGTGACATTTACCAACAAGGCTGCGGCTGAACTGAAATCCAGATTAAGTGAGTTGATCGGGGATGACGGTGGCGGTGTTGTTTCCGGTACATTTCATGCTATTTCGTTGCGCTTCCTGCGCCGTTACGCCGATGCACTGGGGTTTCCGACCTCTTTTCAGGTGATTGATGCGGATGACCAGAAGGCCCTGATCAAACGCATCCTGAAATCACGCAATATTGCCACAGATCGACTTCACCCCGCCTATTTGCTGAATTGGATTGAGCATTGCAAGCATGCCGGGCTCCGGCCTGAGCAGACGCAGGAATTTGACTGGAATGGTATCAATATGGTCGAACTGTATGCCACCTATCAGCAACAATTGAAACAGCATGAGCGCATGGATTTTTCCGATTTGATTCTCAATGTGGTGGTGTTGCTGCGAGAACATGCCGATATTGCGGTAGCACTGAGGAGCCGTTTTGATCATGTGCTGGTGGATGAATATCAGGATACCAACCCGGTTCAACATGAGTGGCTGTTACATTTGTGCAGTGAGCACAGGAACCTGACGGTTGTCGGGGATGATGATCAGAGTATCTACGGATGGCGTGGTGCGGATGTATCGCATATTCTGGAATTTGAACGGATATGGAACGGTGCGACCCTGCACCGGCTACAGCAGAATTACCGCTCTACTGCAGCTATTCTGGAACTGGCCAACGCGGTGATTCGTGAAAATACTGATCGTCATGAAAAAACGCTTGAAGCGACTATCGATGGCGGTGAAACACCTTGCTGGAAAGTGTGCAATGATGAATATGATGAGGCCCGCCAGATTATGCGTCATATCGAACGCTGGCGTTTAAACGGGTATGCCAATGCGCAGATTGCCGTATTATATCGTTCCAACCGGCAGTCCTTGCCGCTGGAGCAGGTGTTCCGCGAATCGAATATTCCATATCGGATTATCGGCGGAATCGGGTTTTTCGAGCGCATGGAAATCAAGGATGCGCTGGCATACT
>WFUI01000268.1 GCA_015485035.1 Mariprofundus sp. | reverse complement strand
CGGCTCTTATCAGTCTATCATCGGCATGAAAATCGATGGTGCATTAACGCGCATGGTACAACGCTTGCCTCAACGCTTTGAAGCGGTAGAACGCGGAGCCTCAATTTTTGCAACACTTGTAAGCATCGATCCATCCACAAGGTTAACGACGGCCATTGAACGCATTCATATTCCACCAGCTTGATACAAAGCGCTGGCGATATTATTTTACCACAAAGAGCGTGCAGACATAGAGATGCTGATTTTTGCCGGAATGACAATAAATCAGCATCTCCCTAAAAGTCAGCCTCTTCTCAGCGAATGCTGCCTTCCAGCTGAACAGCTTTTTCCGGAGAATCAGCGAATGTCTTCAACTTCTGTGCCCGCGATGGGTGGCGTAGTTTGCGCAAGGCCTTCGCTTCAATCTGACGAATACGTTCACGGGTAACACCGAACTGTTTGCCTACTTCTTCCAGTGTATGATCGGTATTCATACCGATACCGAAACGCATACGCAGCACTTTCTGTTCACGGTCTGTCAGGTTTTTCAGCACATCCAGCGTAGCCTCGGAAAGCGCTGCACTCACCGTTGCGTCGAGCGGGTTTTCTGCATTCTCATCTTCAACAAAATCACCCAGTTGTGAATCCTCATCGTCACCGATTGGTGTTTCGAGTGAAACAGGTTCCTTGGCTACTTCCAGGATCTGTTCTACTTTTTCAACCGGTAGCTCCAGATGTTCAGCCAGTTCTTCCGGTGTCGGCTCGCGCCCTATCTCCTGAGCAATCTGGCGCGAAACACGCATCATTTTATTGATCGTTTCAATCATATGTACCGGAATACGAATCGTGCGTGCCTGATCGGCAATGGAGCGCGTAATAGCCTGGCGAATCCACCATGTAGCATAGGTAGAGAACTTGTAACCACGCCGCCACTCGAATTTTTCCACCGCCTTCATCAAACCGATATTACCTTCCTGGATCAGGTCGAGAAATCCAAGACCACGATTGGTGTATTTTTTGGCAATGGAAATGACCAGCCGCAAATTGGCTTCGATCATTTCGCGTTTGGCCTGACGCATCTTGGCTTCACCCATGGTCAGTTTACGAGCCACTTCCTTCAGCTCGACAATATCCATTTCGGTTTCCTGCTCAACACGTTTAAGCCGACGCTGGTTTTCCTTGATTTTACCCGTGACGTCTTCAATTTTTTCTACCCAGGCCGCATCCCTGTTCTGCCTGATCAAATCATCAATCCAGCGTTCACTGGTTTCATTAGGTGGAAATGTTTCCAGAAACAACTTGCGCGGCATTCTTGCCTTCAGGGCAAAATCGCGGATCGTACGCTCAAAACGGCGAACCCGCTCAATAGCATTTTTGAAGCGCTGTACAAGCTGATCAAGCTGACGCGGTGAAAAAGGAATACTGACCAGTTCAAGCAGCATGGCATCAAGCACTTCACGACTTTTGAGCTGCAACTTTTCATCATTCGGTTTCTTGGCCAGCTTCTTTTTCAGTGCAATAAACTCGTCATGCAGCACTTTGGCATTACTGAAATGTCCCAGTGCTTCTTCCAGTTGCTCATCCTTGGTAATAACGGTTTCCAGCATCGGCGTACCGTCCGGAGTGGCCGTACGAGCCTTGATAGCAGCTGTCAGTTGCTCACCATCAAGCTTGGTTTCAACTTCATCGGGCTCATCATCCTCGTCTTCACTGCGGCTCATGCGGTTTTCATATTCCTTGATGGCAGCTGCATTGATGACTTTTTCATCCACATCAATGATATCCCGGAAATTCGGTTCCTCATCATTTTCCAGTGCTTCATCGCGAATTTCAGCAATGCGTTCACCCAATAACATGATTTCACGGAATGTAGACGGGCACAGACAAATCGACTCATGTACCTGCATGCGTCCTTCTTCGATGCGGCGGGCAATTTCAATCTCACCTTCGCGAGTCAACAGTTCAACTGTACCCATTTCACGCAGATACATACGTACCGGATCATCGATGCGAACAACCGTTCCCAGTTGCGATGTATCGGCACGTAAAGCAGAATCTTCCTTGCGCAGACGATCTTTGCGCATGGCATAGGCACCGGTAGGGGCTCGTTCCGGATCAACAACTTCCACACCCATTTCTGTGAAAACATTAATCAGCTGCTCAACACGATTGGCAGAAACCAGCCCGCCCGGCAAATGATTGTTCAGCTCTTCATAGGTGATAAAACCGGCCTGTTTTCCCTTGGCCATCAATGTGCCCAATTCGCGGATTGTGACCTGTTCCTGACTGTTCTTTGACATACGGTTATGCTCCTGTATCACTCAACTGTTCAGTGAGTTGGCGTTGTTGCTGCTGCAGCACACTCAACCGCTTTTGCAGCCGTACGGATTCATCCAGATTCAGCCCGCGCTTCATACGCCGGCGGATATCATTGGCTTCCATATCCAACACCAAACTCTTGTATTCAATATCCTGGACGGTTGCCTGATTCACCCAGCGAGAAATCATGGTCTGGTAATCAGGGAATTCCTGTGCCAGCTGTCTCGCGATGTCGGTATTGTCGTCTTCAGCATCCGCTTGCATCGAAAAAGCGCGCGAATATATCAAATTAATGCCGTCCTTGTCAACAAAGAAACCGGCTGCAATATCAGGAAGTCTGTGAAACCGCTCGGGCTGCTGCATCAAACCAGCCAGGAAACGCTCCTGAACATGATTCAATTCACCCTGTTGTTGTGATTGCAGTTCGTTTGGCCTGATTGCCGGATGCCGCCTGCCTTGTTGCAATGAAATACCGGTAGCCTGTTCCACTTCCTGTCGCCATGCCTGCTGCAGATAGGTATCGGTCATCGTGGCCAGCATGGCATCCGCTTTTTTCGCCATTCGGGCCCGACCATCGGCACCCTGGCCGGCCAACAGTTTCAGCCCTGTCAGCCACGTCTCCAGAACAGGTTTACTGTCTTCATCAATCCGTTGCTGAAACGCTTCTCCGCCTTTGGCTTTGAGCAAAGAATCAGGATCTTCCCCTTCAGGCAGATAAAGAAATTTTGGTGTCAGTTCGGCCTTCAAAAGCGGCAGCATTCTGTCCAGCGCCCGCCAGGCAGCCTGCCGGCCGGCACGATCACCATCGAAAGCAAATACCGGTGAATCACACAGGCGAAAAATCTCGCGAATCTGGGGCTCGCCAATCGCGGTTCCCAGTGGTGCCAGTCCGATTTTAAGGCCATGTGCAGCCAGTGCCAGCACATCCATATAACCTTCAACAATGATCAGTTGCCTGCTTTTGCGAATGCTGTCGCGATGTTCTGAATAGCCGTAGAGTAAACTGGATTTGTGGAACCATTTGGTTTCCGGCGAATTGAGATATTTGGGTTCACCCTCACCCAGCACACGACCACCGAAGCCAACCACGCGACCGCGCCGGTCACAAATAGTAAACATCAGGCGATCACGGAAACGATCTCCATAGCCATGATCACCCTTGAATAAAAGACCGACTTCCTCCAGCTGACTATTGGTGCGGGCATCACTACCAAACACCTTGTTCATAAAGCCGTATCCGGCCGGCGTATAACCCAGTCTGTAATCGCGGATAATTGCTGCCGGAAGCCCCCGCTTTTTCAAATATTCCCTGGCTTTTCCACCCTGCTCCCCGTGCAGGGCCCGGCTCATTGCATCCGAAGCCCGATCCAGCATATCGAAAGCCTGTTTCTGACGTGCTTCATCACCCGGTTTTCGTTCACTGTCTTTCGGAATTTCCAGCCCTGTTTTTTCGGCCAGATATTCCACCGCTTCGGGGAATGAATAACCGTCGTGCTCCATCAGAAACTGGAAAGCCCCTCCCCCCTTACCACAGCCAAAACAATAATAGAGCTGCTTGTCGGGCGAGACAGAGAACGATGGTGATTTCTCATGATGAAACGGGCACAAACCCATCAGATTGGCACCGGATTTTTTCAGTTCGACATGACGTCCGATAATTTCAACGATATCGGAACGCGCCATGACTTCATCGAGGAATGATGGTGGGAAATGAGACATATACCTTTATGTAGTATACGAAACGTAAATAAGCAAGTCCGGCCTCATGATTTAAATCGGGCTAAGCCAATCGGGCTTTAACGATTCCCGAGAGTTTCCCCATATCGGCTCGTCCTGCAGCCCTGTCTTTAACGATCGCCATCACCTTTCCCATATCACGCATGCCGGTAGCGCCGGTCTGGCTGATAGCCTGATCAACAATGGCATCCAGCTCATCATCGGACAACGGTTCGGGCAGATAGGCCTGAATAATTTCCACCTCGGCCAGTTCCTTATCTTTCAAATCATCACGCCCTGCATCGGCATATTGTGATGCGGCATCAGTGCGCTGCTTGACCAGTTTTGCCAATACAGCCATGGCTTCTGTTTCATCCAGCCCATGACCAAGCTCTATTTCCTTATCCTTGATCGCGGCACGCAACATACGAATGCAGGATAATCTCAATTTGTCACCCGCCTTCATGGCCGTTTTCATATCTTCAGTTAACTGCTTAAGCATGATCGCTCCGTTGATAAACCACAAACAAACTCAGATAGGTGCCGGTCAGCTGTTTCGTCTGCTCAATGCATAGCTGTATGCCTGTTGCGGTAAAAAGTTTTGTAATTCTGAATTATAAACAAAAAATGCCGGACACAAAGGCCCGGCATTTCGATGGCTTACGAAACGAGCGATTTAATAATCACGAAACGAGCGATTTAATAATCGCGGTTCTCGCGCATGCGAACTCTGCGCAAACGTTTCATCAAACGCTTGCGTGCAGCAGCTTCTTTTCGTTTTCTGGCAATGGAAGGCTTCTCATAAGCTTCGCGACGACGGCATTCGGAAATCACGCCACCTTTCTCGACCTGCTTGCGAAAACGCTTCATCGCAATTTCAAACGGCTCTTCAGGGTTTACTCTAATTCCTGGCATATAAAAACATCACCACCTTTGGACTCTATCCAAATAACTGTAGCCTTGATCGACGATACTAAGCGTCAGGCTCGCCCTTCTCCCGTTACGGCGCTAGGCTTTCTAGCAGCACCCCAGGCGGGAATAAAAGGGCGGCGAATTATGGCTATAGATCAGGACAAGTCAAATCAGGATGGCTCGCACACAAAGCCTTCCGGTTTGCTGCGCGCTGCCTCCAAAGTGGGCGGCTGGACCATGCTGTCGCGCATTCTCGGTTTTGTGCGCGATATCCTGCTGGCACGCGTACTGGGAGCAGGCATACTCGCCGACGCTTTTTTTGTTGCCTTTAAACTACCCAATTTTTTTCGTCGCATGTTTGCCGAAGGTACGCTGACCGTCGCACTGGTACCGGTATTATCGGATGAACGTAGAAAAGGGGAACAGGCAGCTCATGCATTCCTTAATGCACTGGCCACCTTGCTGCTCATTATCCTGACCTTATTCACGCTGCTTGGCATGCTGTTGATGCCATGGCTGCTGTATCTGTTCGCCCCCGGCTTTGCCGATGAACCGGACCGATGGGCTATTGCGCTGGAGCTGGCACGCTGGATGTTCCCCTATCTGGGAATGATTTCTCTGGCAGCGCTGGCCTGGGCTGTGCTCAATACGCACAAACAATTTGCCGTCCCTGCGGCCAGTCCGGCATTATTAAATATTGCCATTATCTTTGCTGCTATTGTACTGGCACCCTTGTTTGAAAACCCGGCCATTGCCCTTGCTATCGGTGTACTGATTGGCGGTGCCTTGCAGCTGGCCATCCAGTTTCCCGCCTTAAAACGGATCGGCTGGGTTCCCTCCATCAGCTTTGATTTTCAACAACCCGCCATCAGCGAAACACTGCGTCTGTTCGGTCCTGCCCTGCTCGCCATTGCCGCCGTTCAGATCAACATTCTTATCGGCACCATTCTGGCCACATTACTGGAGACAGGTGCTGTCTCTTATCTGTATTATTCAGATCGCATTGTGCAATTGCCGCTGGCCCTGTTCGGCATCGCCATGAGCACGGCGCTACTCCCCACCCTGTCTGACCACCTTTCCCGAGGCGACCAGACTGCCGCCGCAGACGATCTGCGCCTGGGTCTGGTCTGGCTGACCTGGATTACCCTGCCGGCAGTGGTCGGTTCCTTTTATCTGGCTGAACCTATTGTTGTGACCCTGTTCGAACGGGGAGCTTTCAGCCATGCCGACAGCATAGCAACTGCGCAAACACTCAAAGCCTATGCTGTGGGTCTGATTGCTTTCTGCTGGGTAAAACTGCTCGCATCTGCATGTTATGCAGAAAAAGATGCCAAAGCGCCAATGCGTTATGCTGCTATCAGTGTGGCGGTCAATATCCTGTTGGCGGTAATTCTGATGCAATTCTGGGCCTATGTCGGCCTGGCACTGGCCACCTCACTGGCGGCATTTGTAAATGTAATACTGCTCTATATGCGACTCACCAAAACTTATGGTTCGCTGTTTACGGTTGATATTGCAAAACGCCTGGCTGCAGCCGTCGTTGCCAGTGTGATCATGCTGTTATATCTGATCGGTTTGGGTACGCAATGGTCTTTTCCTGCAAATGGCCTGATGCAGGGCATCTGGATCAGCGTAGCTGTTCTCGGTGCTACCGCAGTTTTCTTTAGTTCTGCTTTTGTGCTTGGAGAGAGGAAGCTGCTGATGAAATTTTTCAGGAGGAATCATCGTGCGGCGTGATGTGATTGTGTTTGATATTGAAACAGTGGTCGATGCCGATGCCTCACGACGTATATTGCGGTCACCGGAACTTACCGACAGCGAAGCACGGAACGGGCTTACTGAATACTTCCTTCAAAAGACAGGTGGGCGCAATGATTTTCCGCGTCAGCCATTTCATCAGGTCGTTGCAATCTCTTATGGTCACCTGATCCGGGAGCCCGGAGAAGAAGCCAGTGAACTGCTCATCCGCAGGCTGGCCAGCGGTGGCGATAAAAACAGCTCAGAACAGGAGTTGCTGGAAGGCTTCTTTCATTTGATTGATGCCCGGGCGCCACAACTGGTCAGCTTCAATGGCCGGGGATTTGATATTCCGGTACTGAAATATCGTGCCATGGCGCATGGGCTGAGCTGCCCTCGCTGGTTTACGCAGGGGGATAAATGGAATAATTATGATACCCGTTATTCTCCGGAATATCACTGTGATCTGCTGGAAGTGTTATCTGATTTCGGAGCTTCGGCCCGCTGTTCGATGGATGAAGTCGCAGCGATATTCAATGTGCCGGGCAAACTGGAAACTGCCGGTGACAATGTTCGGGACATGTTCGAAGCAGGCCAGATTGAAGCAATTCGCAACTACTGTGAAACTGACGTGCTCTCTACCATGCTGATTTTTCTGCGCTATCAGCTCTTTTCCGGTGCACTGAGCGAAGGGGCCTACGCCCGTGCAGTGCTCGGCATCCATAATTATCTCGAATCAGAAGCAGAATCCCGGCCGCATCTGGACGAATATTTGAAAGCATGGGGGCAGTCAGAGCATGATTGACTGCCAACAGCTACCCGACAGTACGTTAAAAAGGCTCTGAAAAAACCCTTTTTAACGTATAGGGCAACAAATCACCGGTTGGGCCGGCTAATCGTCCATATATGATAACCGTGGGATGATCCGGATTTAATCTGGTGTTCAGCGCGCTGTGCTTTACTGACTTTCCGGTCAGAATGAAAATAAATGCGCCCGTTGCGGCCCATCCGGGCTGCGCCGTCACGCGCCTTGTCAAAAGTCACCTGAACCAGATTACGCCCATCAATACCGATAGACCAGATATCCCAGCCGGATTTATTCGGATGACGTAAATCATTGCCGGCACGGTTCGATGTGAATAAAATTGATTTACCATCATTGCTCCATGATGGTTGTACATCAACACTTCTGGCATCTGTTATCTGAATAAGGTCGGAGCCGTCGGTGCGCATCCGGAACAGGTGGTAACTGCGCCCTGTCGGCATGGAAAATACAATCCATTTACCATCCGGAGACAGCGCTGGATTCACGCCTTCAGACAACACACGCCCTGAGCCATAGCCGTCAAAGCGGACAATTTCTGTAACAAAACCGGGAAAGTTCCAGTTGTTAAAGTCATCGTGCTTGGTATGTCTGCGTGTTTTTATTTTGGACTTTCTATTGACCGGCTTCAACCGTGTCGCGATGATGGCGCCATCCGCCAACAATACCGGTTGAGTAAGAATACCATCCAGCCGCTGAATACGCCGTTGCATACCTTCACCATCGGATATTTTCTCCCATAAACCCAGCCCGCCGGCCCGGTCTGAAAGATAATACACCTTGTTGTTACTCATCCATCGCATGGAATCCAGCGCTCTTACGTCAAAACTGACACGATTGGCCGGGTCGCCGTTTTCACTGAAACGACGAGAAATCCAGGCATCCTTTCCCTGCCAGGTAACAGTGAGCAGATAACGGCCGTCCGGTGAAGGCAACGGATACATCTCATTCTGTTTGTTCTCCAGAGTTAACAGTGTTGCCGTATCCGCAGGTACAGATGCATGGCGCTCACCCGTCGGCACAATGCCTGCCGCATGCTCGTCAAGCCAATCCATAATTTCGGATGCCTGTGTTGCTGGAGCGGCGCAAACCAAGGCTATTAAGAAATATACTGTTTTCCGCATCTGTCTCTCCCTGTTATGATGATTATGCCACGCACAACAGCCCGAACCATGCCCGGCAAGCTATAAAAATATTATGGATGAAAGATTAATATTTATTTACACCATGTCATGGATGACTCCATTTAAGGAGCCCCTGCATGACAGCGTTCTTCAATCCGAAGCCGCCCCCATTTCGAGCAGCTCCTTCAGGTTGGCAAAATCCGTATCCATGCCGCGTTTGGCAACATGACCGACCACTGGCGATGCGGCCTTGAAGAAACGACCAACATCAATGCTCAGTGTGCGAATGACCCGGGTGCAATTATCACCACATGCTTCAAATAACATGGTTGTTTCCATCGGAAATGGACCGGACAGGCTTTTGGCTGACCATGCGCTGCCGTCCTCATTGCGGGCGGTGACTTCCCAATCCTGTTCAATCACGCGACCCATGAATTTCTCTTTGAAATGATAAATGGTGCCGACAGCAGGCGGGCCATCGGATTTCTTTTCCGATTCCAGTACCGATGTCTGCCACATCGGATCGTTGTTATTATCATCCACAAAGGCGATGACCTCTGCAATGGGGCGATTAATTTCTATACTTGCTTCCAGTTTACTCAATGGCATTTCAGCCTCCTTTTAACATATAAATGAAACGATGCATCACTCCCGCAGCAATTCAGTAATGCCGGTTTTTGAACGGGTCTGTTCATCTACTTTTTTGACGATAACTGCGCAGTAAAGATTCGGGCCTCCGGATTTGCCCGGCATGGAGCCAGATACAACCACGGAATAGGGAGGAACTTCACCATAATATGTTTCGCCGGTTTCACGATCAAAAATACGTGTCGACTGGCCGATATAAACCCCCATCGAAATCACCGCGCCTTCACGCACGATAACACCCTCGACAATTTCCGAACGGGCACCGATAAAACAGTTATCTTCGATAATCGTCGGCGTTGCCTGCAACGGCTCCAGTACACCACCAATGCCGACACCGCCGGAGAGATGCACGTTCTTGCCAATCTGGGCACAGGAGCCAACTGTGCTCCATGTGTCCACCATGGTGCCCTCATCGACATAGGCACCGATATTCACATACGATGGCATCAGTACAACTTTCGGTGCAATAAAAGCGCCCTTGCGCACAGTTGCAGGGGGTACGACGCGCATACCGCCCTTGCGGAACATCTCTTCGCCCCAGTTGGCAAATTTTTGCGGCACCTTATCGTAATAATTGGTATCACCGGCGCTGATCACCTGATTATCATGCAGTTTGAAATAGAGCAGTACGGCTTTTTTCAACCACTCCTGCATCACCCAGTTGCCATCATCATCCTTCTCGGCCACACGCACGCCGCCGTCATCGAGCAACTGAATGGAGTGTTCGACAGCATCGCGGATCTCGGCATTGGCCGAACGAACATCCCACTCGCTTCTGTTTTCCCAGGCGTTCTCAATGGTTTCCTGTAAATGATTCATGATTAAACTCCCTGTCTCACACTATTCAAATGAATGATACCATCCCGACCCGTGCAATCCAGCACGAATACAGCACCGGACAAGCGGCATCTTCGGACTGATTACAGAATGATTTCCTCTGGCCGGGCATGGCTGAGAAATTCAATATTGGACATGCTTAATCCGTATGCACCTGCCAGCCCGAAAATAGCGATATCGCCGATATCGGCAGCCTCGACAGCAATATCGTTGGCAAGCTTGTCGGCACCTGTGCATAAAGGACCACCAAAATAGACCGATTCATCCCGAACCGACTCCTGCCCGTCGAACAGAGGCGCTCGAAACATACGCAGCACGGCCAGAGGATGATTAATAGCAAGTGCAGCCGGTCTCCTGAAATGATTGATGCCGCCGGCACAGATCACCTGTTTTTTGCCACGCGACAGTTTGATATCAAGAATCTCGGTGCAAAACCAGCCGGAATCAGCTGCCAGATAGCGGCCGAGTTCCAGAAAAAAGGTACGCCCGCCGAAACCATAATGTTCGATCAGTCGGGCCAAACCATCGGCATAAGCCTGCGGATCAAAATCATCCCCGCGCTCCAGATAGTCCACGCCGAAACCGCCGCCGAAATCAATCGTGTCACAGACAGCACCGGTATATTCATCTTCAATATGTTGTGCCATGCCAAACACCAGTTCACAGTTTTTCAGCAAATCATCAACATTGAGCACACCCGAAGCAGCATAAACATGCAGGCCGCGAAAATTCAGATGTTCAAGAGCCAGAATCTGAGGCAGAACATCGTCCAGTTGTTCCTCATCGACGCCGAATTTTTTTGAACCGCCCGAGAATGTCGTTTGTGCTTCATGGATATCGAAATTGGCATTGATGCGCAGCAGAATATCCTGATATACCCCGGCTTCAGATGCGATGATATTAAGTCGATGTGCTTCCGTCAGAGATTCGATATGCACCGTACGAATGCCGTGTTCGACCGCCCAGAGCAACTCTTCCGGGGATTTTCCCGGACCGGTGTAAATCAGCTGACCTGGGTTGAAGCCGGCTGCTACTGCCTTCTCCGCCTCACCGAGGCTGGCGATCTCAATACCACGAGCCCCCGCCTCAAACGCCGCCCGCAAAAATTCCGCATGCGGGTTGGCTTTCATGGCATAAAATATTTCCACACCCGCCGGCATGATATCGGCCAGGCGGGTAATTTTTTTACGCATGGCCGTGGTGTCATAAACATAGCAGTTCAGTGTTCCGCCTTGATCAGCCATTTGCCGGAGTTGTTGTTCCACTTTGGATGGTATTTGCATGACTAGGTCCCGCTCGTATTATATTCTGACGGACCGCAGTCTGTGCGCCAGTTCCGCAGCGCACTCCGGCCCGTCCACCAGTGCAGCACGGATATAACCTTTGCCCGGGTTCATGCCATCAGCATCTTCCGCAGCCAGATATGAACCCGGCAATACCGTAACCGCCTGCTGCTCATAGGCAGCTACCGCAAAATTCTCATCATGCTCTACCGGCAGCCAGACAAAAAATGATCCGGGCGGAATCGTAATGCCATCAGCCCCATAAATATCGAAAAAGGCTTTCAAACTATTACGATAAACCTTCAGATGCTGCTGAACATGGGTTTCATCCGACCACGCCGCCCTCGCGACAGCCTGAAGTGGCAGCGGTGTTGCCGGCCCCGTATAACTGCGCAGTTTGGTGAAACGCGCAATCAAATCGGCATCACCGGCAATCAGGCCGGAACGCATACCGGGCAAAGCCGAACGTTTGGAGAGTGAATTCATCACCAGACAACGGCTGAAGCCTTCCCGTCCTGATAATGCAGCCACTTCCAGCAGGCCGACCGGTTTATCCTGCCAGTAAATCTCCGAATAACATTCATCCGAAACAATATAAAAATCATATTTATCAGCCAATGCCAGCAAATGTGTGAAATAATCGCTATCGGCAATCCAGCCGGTTGGATTGGATGGAGAGCAGACATAAATCAGCGCTGTATTCGCCCACACGGATTCGGGAACAGCATCGAGATCCGGTGCAAACCCGCTTGCCTCGGTACAGGGTAAAAACACAGCTTCGCCTCCGGCTGTCAGCGCCGCTCCCAGATAAATCTGATACATCGGATTGGGCATGAGCACATAAGGCTTTTTATCCGCTTCCGGATTGATCAGTGCATGGGCAACAGCAAACAGTGCTTCGCGTGTACCGTTGGCAGCAAGTACCTGCGTAGCTGCATCTACATGTTGCAACCCGTAACGTCGCTGCAGCCAGTCGGCAATGGCCTGGCGCAATTCAATCGATCCGACCGTGGACGGGTATTTTGAGAAGCCTGATACATGGGTCGATAACGTATCAGCGACAAAGGAAGGTAATGGCAAACGCGGTTCCCCTGCCCCTGCATCAATGGGCACAAGACCAGAGCGGGGGGAATGGCCGGAAAACAATAGTTTCAGCCGCTCAAACGGGTAAGCCCCCAGTTTTTCCAACCGAACCTGACACAATTGATCACGCTGACTCACTTGCGAAATAAATCCACACCACGGGCACGGATCGATTTACTCCATGGCCCGAAATTACCATTCACATCAATGGCACGAAGCCGGTACACAAATTCGATCTTGGTGGTTTTCAGATTGATAATCTTCTTTGTTGTCCGGTTGACCAGGTCGGCCAGCGGTTGCTGATCACGATAACGGCGCCAGAAACCGGGACACTGGCAATAGGGATCAATCTGGGTGCGATCAATCTGGTAACCGACTCCTTTGGGGTCACCTGTGAGTTTGAAAGTCAGCTTCAGCACATTGCCGGCCTGTTCATATTGAAGATCGAGCAGTTGCGGTTTGGCTGAGCTGTCAGTAACAGGATGCGGCGCTTCCTTGTGTCCGCATCCGGTCAAGACCATTGCCAGCATCAGGCCGGCCAAAAGAGGGCTGACCCTGTATCGTAAAAATTTATACATGATATTTCTCCAGTCTGGACTGCCACGCGGCGGTTTGCTTGCGCACCTGCTCAGGTGCTGTGCCACCTATATGATTTCGGGATGCAACACATGCTTCAACAGAAAGCGCCCGCACCATATCGGCACTGAGCCGCTGGTCAATATCGGCACAGGCCTGATCATCCATGGTATGCAGTTCAATCGACTCGCGAATACAGTACGCCACTGACTTGCCGACAATGGCATGCGCTTCCCGGAACGGCACCCCTGCACGCACCAGCGCATCAGCCAGATCGGTTGCCGTGGCAAAGCCCGAAGAGGCCGCCTTGTGCATCACATCCTTGTTGACCGTCATGTCCGGCAGCATATCACCGAATATGCGCAGGGAGCCTTCGAGATTATCGAACGCATCGAATACAGCTGTTTTATCTTCCTGCATATCCTTGTTGTAGGCCAGCGGCAAGCCTTTCACCGTGGTCAGAATAGCTACCAGCCCTCCGATAATACGGCCGGACTTTCCACGTACCAGCTCGGGCATATCCGGATTTTTCTTCTGCGGCATAATCGAAGACCCGGTGCAAAATGCATCCGGAAGATCGATAAATCCGAACTGGGCGCTCATCCACAAAATCAGCTCTTCGGAGAAGCGGGACAGGTGGACAGCGCAAATCGAGGCTGCGGCCAGCAGTTCCATGATGTAATCGCGATCCGACACGGCATCCAGTGAGTTGGCTGTCGGCGCATCGAAGCCCAGCGTCTTCGACGTCATGTGCCGGTCAATCGGAAATGTCGTCCCGGCCAGCGCTGCCGAACCCAGAGGACACTGATTCATGCGCTTGCGCGCATCGTGGAAGCGACCCGCATCGCGCTCAAACATTTCCACATAAGCGAGTAAATGATGCCCCAGTGTGACCGGCTGGGCGGTTTGCAAATGTGTAAAGCCCGGCATGATGGTTTCGGCATGTTCCTCCGCCAATGTCACCAGCACCGACTGCAGATAGCGAATACGGGCAATCATCGCATCCGTACGACGGCGTAAATAAAGACGGGTGTCGGTCGTCACCTGATCATTGCGGGAACGGGCTGTATGCAAACGCTTGCCGGCATCACCGATTTTTTCGGTCAGGCGTGACTCAATGTTCATGTGCACATCTTCCAGCGCAATGGTAAATGTAAATTCACCACTTTCGATCTCACCGGCAATCTCATCGAGTCCGCGCAGAATGACGTTCAAATCTTCCTGCATCAGGATACCCTGTTCACATAACATTTTGGCATGTGCCTTCGAACCGGCAATATCCTCGGCATACATACGCGCATCCACATCGGTGGATGCATTGAACGCTTCTACAAATTCATCGGTCGGGGATTCAAAACGACCACCCCAGGGTTTTTCAGACATGTTCGGCACCTGCTTTAATTTCAGATCAACAACGCGTTTGCACGGGAAGGAACAAATCCATGCGCGTTATGATTCGACAACTATAACCATGCTTGTTTGTTACGGGAACTGTTCTCAATAGTGCGGCGGCGGAACCTCTTCATCCGGGCGGGCAAGTCCCGTGCTGCTACTCTGCTCCAGATGTTGTCGCAACTGCTTCATCGCTTTCTCCAGCCGGTCAATCTGACTCTGCTGGCGGGTCACCACCTCATTCAGTTCCCCAATGATGTGATCCTGATAAGAAATTTTGGTTTCCAGTTCGATGAGACGATCTTTCATGCACGCATGCTAACTGTGAATAGCACATTGTGCAGCGCTCAATCTGCAGTTGAGAAAAAACAATATGGCTCTGACCTCCAATGAATCCCGAATCATTTATGATAATGATTATCATTTTTGTTGACTTGTAGCTATGATAATGATTATCATTTGCGTCAGAGGAATGACTATGAATGTTGATATCTTAAAAAAAGCTGTAATAGCACTGCTGGCAACCTTGCCGGTTATTTTTCCGGCCATGGCCACTGCTGACGAATATACCTTGATCATTAAAAACCATATGTTTATTCCCGACCGCATCGAAGTCACGGCGGGGCAGAAACATCGCCTGATTGTGCTCAACCAGGATGCCACGCCGGAGGAATTTGAAAGTTATGAACTGAACCGGGAAAAAGTCGTGGCAGGGAAAAGTAAGATTGTGGTGTTTCTGCCGCCACTGGAGACCGGTGAATATCCGTTTTTTGGTGAGTTCAATCCTGATACGGCGCAAGGCCGTATCATTGTGAAGTAGGAGAACACCATGTTGTCCACATTGATTATTGTATTCCGTGAAGTGCTGGAAGCCATGCTGGTCGTCGGCATTGCCACAGCCGCGGCACGAGAGGCGAATATTGCAACACGCTGGATCTATGGCGGCATTGCCGCAGGCCTGATTGCAGCCATCGTGGTGGCGTTATTTGCAGATATGCTTTCGGCTTCGATGCAGGGCATGGGGCAAGAGATATTGAATGCGGCGGTATTGATTGCCGCCGCCCTGATGATGGCCTGGACGGCCATCTGGATGGGCAAGCACGGCCGTGAGATGTCTCAGAAAATTCGCCGGACATGTCAGGATGTGGAGGGACGTGGAACCGCGAAAATTGTTCTATCCATCGTTGTGGCTCTGGCTGTAGCACGGGAAGGATCAGAAGTTGTGCTGTTCCTGTATGGCGTAGCTGCGGCAGGTGATGCAGGTGCTTCCGACATGCTGGCCGGCGGCGCGGCAGGCATGTTGCTGGGCATCATGGTGGCACTGGGCCTGTATCAGAGTCTGATCCATGTGCCGCTCCGCTATGTGTTTCTTGTTGTGACCTGTTTAATTGTGCTGTTGTCCGCCGGCATGGCATCGCAGGGCGTGGCCTGGCTGGTGATGATTGATATGTTGCCCGCCCTGGGCCAGACAGCCTGGGACACATCCGGGATAATTTCGCAGCATGGATGGTTTGGGCAATTGTTGCATGCCTTGATGGGTTATGATGATCGGCCCAGCGGTATGCAGGTGCTGGTGTTTGTCAGTGTGCTGTCACTCACATGGCTGGCGATTCGCCGGCAGAAGAAATCGATGAAGGCCGCTCCGAAAAAAGCGGCCACTGCCGCTGCAATCGTGATCTTGGCGGCAACAGGGATATGCATGTTGCCTGCGGATACACAGGCCAAACAGGTATATTCTCCCATCGTCGAACAGGGTGAACTGGAACTGGAGTATTTGCTGGACTACAGCATTGATTCAGACCCCGCCAAAGATGGCAGCGCCAGACACCAGTTTGAGCTGGAATATGGTGTCACTG
>WFUI01000267.1 GCA_015485035.1 Mariprofundus sp. | reverse complement strand
TCCACCGGCCTTAACCTCAAACTGCTGGAAGAAATCGCCGCGGATCTCAGGGATATCCGCAAAAAATACGAAAAATTTGAAGGCTCCCTGCGCGGCATTGATTCACGCATTCTGGTTGCACAAGTTCCCGGCGGCATGCTCACCAATCTGGAAAGCCAGCTGGTATTACAAAATGCAGATGACCGTTTCGATGAAGTACTGGATGAAATCCCCAGGGTTCGCGAAGACCTGGGGTTTATACCGCTGGTTACCCCCACATCCCAGATCGTTGGCACACAGGCGGTATTCAATGTCCTGGCTGGCGAACGCTATCGCACCATTACCAAGGAAACGGCCGGCATTCTCAAGGGCGAGTACGGCCAAACACCGGCACCGGTAGATACAGAACTGCAAATGCGCGTACTCGAGGGTGACAAACCGATTTCCTGTCGCCCTGCCGACCTGATTGATGATGAAATGGATAAGCTGACACTGGAATTGAGCAGTATTGCTGCCGAAGAAGGCTTCGAATTGTCGGATGAGCTGATCGACGATGTGCTGATCTATGCCCTGTTCCCGCAAGTCGGACTGAAATTCCTCAAGAACCGCAATAACCCCGATGCCTTTGAAACTGCCCCATGGCTGGAAGAAGAGACTGAGCTTCCTCCGGCTATCGCTGAACGCTATCTCATTACAGTTAATGGCTCCGATTACGATGTTGTGGTGACACCCGAAGGTGAAGTCAGTTCCATGCATCCTGCCGACAGTGTTCCGATCAACCCGGCTCCGGCTGCCGCCCCGGCAGTCAACAAGCCCGCCACCTCGGTCGGTGCGCCGATGGCCGGTACTATTTTCAAAATTAACGTTACAACCAATCAACATGTTGAGGATGGTGATGTGATCCTGATTATGGAAGCAATGAAAATGGAAACAGAAGTACGCTCCACTCACAGCGGCACCATTGTCAGTATTGAAGTGAAAGAAGGTGATGCTGTCACCGTAGGACAACCACTGGTTACTATTTCATGAACACACTGAACGAACTGCTCATGAAATTGTGGGTCACCACAGGAATCGCCAACTTTGAATGGGGTCAGGTATTGATGATCGGTATCGGCCTGTTGCTGCTCTATCTGGCCATCGTCAAAAAGTTTGAACCATTATTGCTCGTCCCCATGGGTTTTGGTGCTATTCTGAGTAATATTCCGGTTGCGGAAATTTCCGGGCCCGACGGGATTCTGGGCATTCTGTATCACACAGGCATTGAGACCGGTCTGTTCCCGCTGCTGATTTTCATGGGCGTGGGTGCACTGACCGATTTTGGTGCCCTGATAGCTATGCCGCGCACCCTGATGCTCGGCGCAGCAGCCCAGTTCGGTATCTTTGTTACTCTGATCGGTGCATTGGCCTTAAACATGGTTCCCGGCTTCGAATTCAGCCTGGCCGATGCTGCTGCTATCGGCATTATCGGTGGTGCCGATGGCCCCACGGCTATCTTTCTGGCATCAAGGCTCTCACCTGACCTGCTCGGCGCAATTGCTGTAGCAGCCTATTCCTATATGGCGCTGGTTCCGATTATTCAGCCACCCATTATGCGCTGGTTGACCACAGAAAAAGAACGCAAAGTGCGGATGGAACAGATGCGCCATGTCAGCAAGGCTGAAAAAATCGCCTTCCCACTTACGGTGCTGCTGCTCTGTGTGATTTTCCTGCCGACCGCCGCACCGCTGATCGGCATGCTCACGTTCGGAAACCTGCTCAGGGAATGTGGCGTGGTGGACCGGTTATCCAATACAGCACAGCATGAATTGATTAACATTGTCACTATTTTCCTTGGCCTGTCAGTTGGCTCCAAACTGCAAGCCGATCATTTTCTTAATATGGAAACGCTGGGTATCCTGCTGCTGGGCATGATCGCCTTCGGCATCGGCACTGCAGCCGGCGTATTGATGGGCAAAGTGATGTATCATTTAAGTGGCGGCAAAATCAACCCGCTGATTGGTGCAGCCGGTGTATCCGCCGTGCCAATGGCAGCACGCGTGGTGAATAAAGTCGGGCTGGAAGCCGATCATCATAACTTCCTGCTCATGCATGCCATGGGACCGAATGTGGCAGGCGTTATTGGTTCCGCTGTTGCTGCCGGTATCCTGTTAGCCGTTGTTGGTGGCGGATAACGCGTCACTGACAACCCATCCACACTTATCAAATCATTCTGCTGCCTGTTCCGCCTGAATGACTCTTCAGGCGAATGAAGCCACCAAGTCTGAGACAAATACAGCCCCTGCTTTCTTCATGGCGTATTTTAATTTTCAGTTTATAACTGAAGCAGTGCCTTTGCCGCTTCAGGGTCGAAGTGCTCTTTTTCCACACGCAGATAAGCCACCTTCTCCTCCGCAACAACCCTGACCTCTGCCACGCCCGCCAGCTGCAACAGGGATGCTTCCAGCGCTTTGGCATCACCAATGCGTGAGGGGTCAACAGCCATCATGGTGGCTGAAAGCATGCGTGGCGGTGTCATGCCATATGCCAGCCCCAGCCAAAGTATTGCACCAAGCGAGCAGGCAACGAAAATTCCGGTTACACCAAAATGCCCCAATAACATGCCGCCACCGGCTCCTCCGACAAAAGCACCAAGAAACTGGCTGGTTGAATATACCCCCATCGCCGTTCCCTTGCCATCCACCGGTGCAATACGTGATACCAGTGAAGGCAGGGTTGCTTCCAGAACATTGTAGGCAATAAAAAAGAGCAGCAGACCGGTAATTACACCGATCCATCCACTATGAGTCATCGACAGTACGGCGGCGGAAACAGCAATCAGGGCAATCGCAGCCAGGAAAACAGGTTTCAGCTTTTTACGTTTTTCAGCGATGATCACCATTGGAACCATCAATGCCATGGCCACCACCAGAATCGGCAAATAAACCCAGGAATGGTGTAGCGATGGCAAGTGCAACTGATCGCGCAATACAAAAGGCAGCGCTATAAACATCGCAGTCATAATGGAATGCAGAATCAGAATACCAATATCAAGCCGCAATAATTCTATATTCCGTAGCGCAGCTCCCAACTGGGCGGGAATCGTTTCTGCATCACGATGGATTGAGCTGTGCTCGGGCGTAGGAATGGCCGTATGCAGCACCACAATCGCTCCCACCGCCAGCACAGCGGTAAGCCAGAATATACCATTCACCCCGATAGCTGCATCCAGCCACGGCCCCAGTATCAACGACACGGTAAAAGACATCCCGATGGACATGCCGATCATGGCTGTTGCCTTGGTACGAATTTCTTCGCGCGTCAGATCAGCCAGCAAAGCCATCATGGCGGCAGCAATGGCACCTGCACCTTGCAAGGCACGACCAAATATCACACCCCATATATCATGTGATGATGCGGCAACCACACTGCCGATGGCAAAGATAATCAGCCCGGCAGTGATTACCGGTTTTCGCCCGATCCGATCCGATAACATACCGAACGGAATCTGTAACAGCGCCATGGTCAAACCGTAGGCCCCCAGCGCAAGTCCGATCAGCATGGGAGTCACGCCATCGAGGTGTTCGGCATACAGTGCAAACACCGGCAGAATGAGAAACAAGCCCAGCATGCGCAGGCTGTATATACCAGCCAGCGAAAATACACTTCGACGTTCAGCGGAATTCATAAGTTCATCCTTTTCATGATCAACAGGGATTTGATACGCCCCGCATCATACACCTCATCTCCAGATAGGAAAAACCGCAAAAAATAAACATCCATTTACGCACCCTGGTTATGCCTTCTGCTACAAAATGACTTCAAAGCGTAGAATCCCGACCTTAGCCGTATGAATCGCAGCATCGCCACCCGGATTACGAATGATCTGATACGATGGCTGGATAGTCAGCCACGGCATCAGCACCAGCCGATAGGTTAATTCCAGCGTTGTTTCAGCAGCCAGATGGGTATCAGCGCGAGCGATGGCGATACCGATATCATCTTCATGGCGTGTTGGAATCATACCATGGAGATGAAAACCGGCACCGATATAACGCGTGATTGCATTCCGTGCAGCCGGTGCCCAGCCATATTGAAAGAATGCACCGATCGTGGAATCTTCATCAAAATGCATAATCTCCTGATCAATAATACCGTACATCCCATAATCATTCCCGAATGTTTGTCCGGCAAAGACTTTATCTGCACTGTGGTTCCAGTAGCCCACTTTATAAGTAGCTGTGCCGATACTGAACCCGGCCTCGCCAAGCATTAATTGCCCCTCTGTCGAATGAATACTCCGTGTCGAGGGATCACCATCACAGATAGCCGTCTGCACATAGCTGCTATTGGTCGGTGTAACACGCACACGAAACGTCAGACCCGCTTTGGGAAATAGCGACGCCGGCACATTCGCGGACATCTCAGGGCCAATACCAAATGAACTGTTCATAAACAAAGAACCATAATCCGACACATAGAATTCCGAATTCAAATCATGCAGACCGACCAGAACCGATAAAAAACCACCTGAAAACTGTTGTTCATACCATGCCTCATGCACAATAAACTGATCGGGCGCCTCTATATTACTGGCTGTCTGCAAATCACCAATAATATTGGCGCTTGGATCACCGCCATGATTGCGCAGCCCATAGATAAACAGGGTTCCTCCCTGCCACAGGCCCAGTTTTTTACTATCGAAAGTCATCGTCAGATCGAGATTATCCTGATAGGTCACGTTATTTCCGCCAGGGGTTCCACCTGAGAAATCGCGCACAAACTCACTGGTATAAGTGCCTTCAATGCTAATGCCACGATCTTCCAGGCTGGTTCTTGTGCCTCCCCAGTCACCGCTAATACCCGGCAACACGATATCATGCCCATGCACTGCCGCATCTTTTTGAGCGCTGCCCGGCTGACCAAGAAAACCGGGGGATTCTGCCTGCGCCGCGGGCACTACAATGACCAGCGTAAAAAACAGTAATAAACACCCGATATGATATCTGTGCCTCACGTTATTTTCTCCCTGCGTGCCAGAGCACGCGCACATAGCTTGAAATTAATAATCAGGGTAAAGCAGCCCATAAGATAAGGATAAAGAACAGCAACGACAGTAACAGGATTGTCGGGGCCCAGTACTCGGCCGGAAAAGCAATTTTATTCGCCTGCTTTCTGGTCATACCACAGCCCGAGCAGCGATTACGATAAAACAACTTCACCACCAGCAACCACAGCCCCAGGGTAAAAACTATCAATAGCCATGACCAGAAACCGATATGAGGCTTTTGGACGGTCTTCCTTTCACAATAATAGCAATATCG
>WFUI01000266.1 GCA_015485035.1 Mariprofundus sp. | reverse complement strand
GGTATCCCGGAAAAACGCGAATTCGTATTCTGACCCTGACTGCTTCGGGAAGGCAGCTGATCTGTACAGGATAAATAACTTCACCCTACCTGTCGATCGCATTCACAGTTAACATCCGGCCATGCATATTTCCGGCCCTTTCCAGAAACATTCAGGCTTGCTGTATCAGCAAACATCACTGCAACGGCTGCTTTGCTGTTGTATCGCTCTGCTTTTACCCATACAGGCACATGCTGCAAGTAAAGCACCGGATGGGACACAATATGTCAGCCGTCAGGTTCTGGCTGAACAACTGGCCTCGGAAACAGGTATTCCGGCCAATGAAATTCGCGTGATTCTGAAACGCGCCACGTTTCGACCCAAAATCATCAAACGCATGAACGGGCAATGGGAAGCCAAACCCTATGCCACTTACCGCCCGCTGTTCGTCAAACAGAATATGCAGGACAAGGGACGTAAATATCTCGAACAGCATGCCGCCGTTTTTGCCCGTATTGAACAGAAATATCAGGTTGATGCCGAGATCATTGCCGCCATTCTCGGCATTGAGACCCGTTTCGGAACAATGCATGGCAAACAACCCGTGCTGGATTCGCTCTATACGCTGTCTACAGGTTTTCCGCGCCGTGCCGAATTCTTCCGTAAACAACTGGCTGCCATTATTGAAATCAGCCGCCGGGATAAATTCAGCCTGGAAGAACTCAAAGGCTCTTATGCCGGGGCTTTCGGAGCGATCCAGTTTATTCCCACATCATTCCGCCAATATGCTGTCGATGAAGATGGTGACGGCATTCGCGATGTATTCCATTCCCCGGCTGATATCATTGGCAGCATCGCCAATTATTTCCACCAACATCACTGGCAGTTCAACCGCCCCTCGGCTTACTGGCTGCCGATCGGCACAAAACTGAATCGTGAGTGGCAAAAAATAGCCAGGGGAAAACTGGAGCACTGGGTAAGCCTGAGCAAATTGCGCACCTCCATGCCCGGAATTTTCAATGCCATCCCCCAACCCTGGCAAAACGACGACAAGGTGAGCATCATTGAAATGGAAACCGCCCGGGGTAAACAACTGGCCCTGGTACACTTTAATTTCTATGTCATTATGCGTTATAATCCATCATTTAATTACGCCATGGCCGTGACTGAAATTGCTGCCATGCTGGAGAGAAAAACATTCGCAGTCGATTGATCGCCACCTTATTGCTGTCCATGCTGATAGCCGTTACCGCAGGCTGTTCGAAGAAGCTGCCCGAACCCTTGCCTGACAGGCCGACAACCGGCCACGCACATTTGCCCGATGGCAAGGGTGGCATTCACAAGGTGGGAAACCCGTACAAGGTCGGTGGCCGCTGGTACAAACCCGTAGCGGATGAAACCGCCTACGATGAGACCGGTATCGCATCATGGTACGGACGTGATTTTCATGGCAAACACACAGCCAATGGCGAAACATATGATATGCATGCGCTCTCTGCCGCCCATAAAACCCTGCCATTGCCTACCCTGGTACGTGTCACCAATCTGGAAAACGGGCGTTCTGTTATTGTGCGCGTCAATGATCGCGGGCCATTCGTCAAGGAACGTCTGATTGACCTGTCATACGCCGCAGCAAAACAACTCGGTTATGCTGCGCGGGGAACAGCGCATGTGCGCGTGCAGACACTGGATATGCCTGCTCCGAAAACAGCCGACATACCGGCCATGGATGCGCCATTCAAAACCGCCAAGCAGCCACATGGACTGCACACATCCGCTTCAGGCCGGACAACCACGGCGCCCACAGTTTCGCCCTTGCCTGGTAAAATGTTTATTCAGCTTGGCGCATTCAGCTCCAAAGATAATGCCATCCGCCTGCAGAATACATTGAAAGCGCATTTTCCCACCATCCGCGCTACAGAAATCAATCTATCCGGAAAAACACTGTATCGGGTACGGATGGGGCCGTTTGAGGATACAACCAACATGGAACAAATAATCCTGTCGTTGCAACACAAAGGCTTTCAGAAACCGATGGTTGTCATTCAATGAACGCGCCTGCCAACATACGACCACGCATTGCTGCTTTCGGCTCATCCCGGATCGGATCCGAGGCGGCTGTTTATCGGGATGTGTTCGAGCTGTCCGGAAAAATAGCGCTGTCCGGCTGGGATGGCATCACCGGTGGTCATCAGGGTATGATGGCTGCATTTTCTGAAGGTATGCACACCGGAGGCGCTCATATTCGCGGCATTACCCTGGAGCGTTTCCCGACCCCCCCTGACAATACATTCAGCGAAGAAATCCGCGCCCGCAATTTTTTTGAACGAATGGGTGTCATGATTGAACAGGCTCAGGCCTGGCTGGTATTGCCGGGTGGCCTGGGCACGCTGGCGGAACTGTCCATGACCTGGGATCTGCTTGCGATTCATGTGCTTGAGCCACGTCCGCTGTTATTATATGGTGACATGTGGCAACCGATTGTAAGCACCCTCTCCGAACAACTGATATTGTCGACCGACAGAGCATTTGAAACCATCCGGATCTGTCACTCCCATCAGGATGTGCTGGATGCACTTCACACCCGCCAGTAAACCGGATATGAAAAGGCAACCTTTAAACTATCAGGATCTGCGTACCATGGCAGGCAAACCGCAACATGGCATGCGGCTCGATCAGGCGCTGGCTGAGCTGTTACAACTTTCTCGTCGCAGAAGCCGGCGAGCCATTGATGAAGGCGGCGTTTACCTGAACAGAAAACGCTGCCGAACAGCCGGACGAACACTAAAAAGCGGTGATGCCCTGCGTGTTATCCTGCTGGACGGCGAACAACTGGTTCCCTTCACTGCCGATCAACTGATCTGGCAACAACCGCCACTCTACCTGATCCACAAACGCAGCGGTCAATATGCTCAGGAAGCCCTGCATCGCAGTCGCGGCACGTTGCCTGATGAGCTGGCCAGACATCTGGAACTGTCCCCTCAACAGTCATCCGACCTGCGGCCGGTGCACCGACTTGATCGTGGCACCTCCGGACTGATGCTGTTTTCCGGCAGTCCTGCCCTGCTGCAATTATTACAGAAGAACTGGCACAGCTGGACATCCAAACAGTATCTGGCCGTCGTCGACCCGGCACCGACATGGGAAACACGCCACATTACACTGGCGATTGGAAAACAACGCGATCAACGGGGCCGGTTCCATGTCTCCGAACAAGGCCGGGCCTGTGAAACTGATGCACAGGTCATTGAGCGCCGGGGTAACAGGGCATTAATCAGCCTGATTCCGCATACCGGCAGAACCCATCAGTTGCGCGTACATCTTGCCGCTTCAGGCTGCCCGATTCTCGGTGATATACGCTATGGCGGAAAGGAACATTCGCGTTTAATGTTGCACGCCGAAAAATTAACCATAAATACACCGGATCAACCCACACCAGATCAACCGGCCCTGCCGGATACACTTACATGGAACACCCAACCCGAGGAGGATTGGCAATGGTAATCAATTCAGTTACGGACAGAACACATACAAGGATTTTTCCAGTCATCATTCCGCTATGCATAGCGCTTTTGCTGTCAGTCACTGCACAGGCAGCCACATGGCCCAAATCACCGCCCATTGATGCCAAATCATGGGCCATGATTGATGCCCGTTCCGGACAAATTATTGCCGAACACAATGCCGACCTGGAACTGCCCCCGGCCAGCTTAACCAAAATGATGACCTTATACCTTGCCTTCGAGGCCATTAAAAAGGGACGTCTGGATCCGGAAACGCGTGTTTCGGTAAGCAATAAAGCCTGGAAAATCGGTGGCAGTACGATGTTCATCGAACCGCGTATGCATCCGAAAGTCGAGGAATTGCTGCATGGCATCGCAACGCTGTCCGGCAATGATGCCTGTATTGCACTTGCCGAACATATGGATGGTTCAGAAGAAGCCTTTGCCGAGCGCATGAATGACAAGGCCCGTGAACTGGGTATGTTGCACAGCCACTTTGTCAATGCCACCGGTTTTCCGACCGAGAACCACTATAGTTCAGCCATGGATATGGCTATTATCGGTGCAGCCCTGTGGCGTGATTTCCCGGAACAGTTCAAAATATTCAAGGAAAAAGACTACACCTTTGACAATCACACCCAGCCCAATCGCAATCGCCTGCTATGGAGTCTGCCGGAAGCTGATGGCATCAAAACCGGACATACCCAGGAAGCCGGTTACTGTCTGGTCGGCTCGGCTGAAAAAGATACCACCCGCTTCATCGCTGCGGTATTTGGCACAAAATCCGATCGGGCACGCGCCCAGCAAACGAAAACACTGCTTAAATTCGGATTCAGGAATTTCACCACCTTGCGCCCTTCCGAACGTGATATACGCCGTCAGGTGGAAGTATTCGAAGGTACCGAGAATCATGTCTGGCTGAAACCGGCTTTGCCGATCTGGGTCACTATTCCCAAAGGTAGTGAATCCTCGTTGTCCTTCCGGTTGCGCTATGAATCTCCACTGAAGGCTCCGATCCGGAAAAACCAGAAACTGGGCAGTATCGATGCCGTTATCGGCAGCAAGGACAGTGATGGCAAGGTGATCCGGTCTTTCCCGATGGTGGCTGCACGTGCCGTCGATCAGGCATCATGGATCAGCCGTCAATGGGACGGGCTGCGCCTGTGGATACGGGATGCCACCAGTGATGCCGTCAATGATGAGGCAACCGAAGAACAGACGCACTAGGAGTCTGTCGGACTTATGAGAAACCTACTGCGCGGCAGGGATAACGGCCCAAAATACCCTGATATATCGTTGCATAGTTACCACTATGCGCCTCAAAATCATGTTATTTTTGACTCGTTCTCTCACCTGCTCGCTACGATCACCATAAGTCCGACAGACTCCCAGAATCGGCTCACACGAATCATGACCGAAGAAGGCTATTGAAATGACATTAACCGCGTGGGTAAACGGCCGTTTTTTACCGCTGGATGAAGCCACTGTGCATATCGAAGACCGTGGCTTTCAGTTTGCCGATGGTGTTTATGAAGTCATCGCCTGTTTTGGCGGTACATTTCTCGATCTGGATGCGCATCTCGACAGGCTCCTGCGCTCCTGCGAAAACATTGCCATCAACATGCCCGTTCCCCTGCACGAACTGAAAACACTGATTGAACAGACATACCGGCATAATCCGTTTGAGGATGCCATGATCTATGTGCAAATCACGCGGGGGGCAGCACCCCGCTCCCATCTGGCACAGCGTGAATTAACGCCGACGATGGTGATCACGTCCCGTGAACTGCCCATGCCATCGGCTGAAAGCATTTCGGATGGTGTCAGTGCCATTACTCTGGATGATATGCGATGGAAACGCTGTGACATCAAATCCATCGCATTGCTGGCCAGTGTGATCGGCAAACAGGAAGCAGCTTTTCGCGGTGCTGATGAAACATTCTGGCTGGATGAACAACAGCATGTCCTTGAAGGCTGTGCCACCAACTGTTTTGCGGCCATTCGCGGGGCTCTGGTTACCCACCCGCTTGATCATCAGGTACTCGGCGGTATTACCCGCAATATGGTTCTCCGCATTGCCCGGGCACACGACATCACGGTTGAAGAACGTCCATGGAAACTGACAGAAACCGGTCTGACTGAATGCATGATGAGCAGCACCACCAATGCCATCATGCCGGTTTGTCATATCAATGGAGAAAACATCGGCACAGGGAAACCCGGCCCTATGGCCATACAGCTGCGCGGCTGGATGCTGGATGAATTCGAAAAATTGAAAAAAACATCATGATCAAGGCTGTTTTACTGGATATGGATGGCACCATTGTTGATGCCTTTCCGCCCATTATTCGCGCATTAAATCAGACTTTTATTGAATACGGCCTGCCACAAATGAGTGCCAAAGAAGTCAAACGGCATACCGGCAAGGGTGATTGCAGTATGAAAGCACTGTTCGGCGACCGGCGCGAAGAAGCTGCGGCCCGTTTTCTGGAAATCCACGATGAGGATTATCTGGAGCAAATCAAACCGTTAACCGGTGCGGAAACACTGTTTCGGTGGTTACAGGACAACAGTATTCCAACCGCCATCGTCACCAGCAAAAGTCAGATGCGCGCCGAAGCGCAACTGGATGCATTAAACTGGACGAAGTATTTTGATGTGGTTATTGGCAAGCTGGATGGCCGGCCGGAAAAGCCTGATCCGGGGCCGGTGCTGCTGGCCTGCCAGGAGCTGAATATTGATCCGCAATATACAGTCATGGTTGGAGACGGTATTGCCGATATGAAATCGGCCACCCGGGCCGGTAGCCGCGCGCTGGGATTGTGCGATGCCTTCTCGGCAGAAGAACTCACCAAGGTGGGCGCATCACGCTGCTTTGATTCACTAACCGAGGTTCATACATGGCTGAAAACACAGATCAACTAATCCGTTTCCTGTTGCCCGAAGCGCACTGCCGGGGAGTCGTGATACGCGCTCAACACCTGTTTTCCGAAGCCAATCGTATCCATGGTCTGAACGGACAGGTTGCCGGGCTGTTTGACCAAACCCTGCTCGCCTCTATCCTGCTGTTATCGATCAGCAAGGGAGGCATGCGTCAGGTATTACAACTTGATGCCACCACCCCTGCACCATTGCAACGTATACTGGTCGAAGCACGTTGCGGTGCCGTACGCGGTTATCTCAACTGGCAGGAGGGCCAAACCGCGATTCATCATACCGGATCCGGTGGGCTGAACAGCTGGATGGGATCACCGATTCGCCTGTCTACTGTGCGTGATCTGGGAGTCGGCCAACCTTATATCTCCACCATCGAACACGATTCCGATTTCCTGTCCGATCATCTGATTCATTATCTGAATCAGTCGGTGCAAATCCGCTCGGATATCATCTTGCACGACAACCTGGCGATGATGATTGAAGCCATGCCGGGCTGCGATGACGAACACTGGTTCAAGGCTGTTGAAAGCATGGCAAAAATCCCGAATCAGGCCCTGGAGCATGAAACACCTGAGTGTTTACTGGGCTATTTTGAACATTTGCGCTGCAAACAGGCCGGAACCGATGATTATCGCTATCAATGTGATTGCAGTGCTGAAAAGATGGTGCAGGCCGTCAGAAACCTTCCGCCTGAACAACTGGCATCACTGGCTGACAAATCCGGCAAGATCACCGTGTCCTGCCAATATTGCGATGCACACCACGTGATTAACCCTGATTCCAAGCTTTAGTTCAAACAAATCCGGGGCACAAATGCATCAACCAGCGGGGGCACAGCAGGATTCATGAAGCGTCCTGGTGATAATGATATGGAACCGGTGAGTTACAGGATTATACGCAGACCTAAACGAAAAACCGCCAGTATTGTCATCAGATCGGATAACCGGATCGAAGTACTGGCTCCACCCGGTATGCCTGCTGAACTGATTGCCGGGTTTGTGCAGGATAAAAGGGACTGGATTTGCAGAAAGTTACATTTTAACCGGGAAATCAGAACCGCACATGTTCCGAAAACATATACAGCGGGTGAGCAGTTTCATCTGCTCGGCAAGCCTTACACTTTGCAGATCCGGCAAGGTAAGCGTTCGGTTCAACACAGTGAACATCATCTGCTGGTTTCACTCCCCTCGCCCGATCCGGATACCATACACAGACAAATCTGCCGCTGGTATCAACAACAGGCCGATGTGCATTTTAATGCCCGCAGCCGTTTCTTTGCCGCCATTATCGGGAAGCACCCAGCTTCTGTGGGCGTGAAATCCTATAAAAGCCGCTGGGGAAGCTGCCATCATGATGGCAGAATCTATTTTAACTGGCGCCTGATTATGGCTCCCGAATGGGTTGTGGATTATGTCGTGGTGCATGAACTCTGTCATTTACAGCATGCCAATCACTCAAGGGAATTTCGGGATCTGGTGCAATCGGTTTTCCCCGCCTGTCGGGAAGCAACCACATGGTTGAAGATCAATGGTCTGGCACTGTCACTGTAACCGGCAGCATTGATTGTTCACCCTTTTTCATAAAACGCACCTGTCCGGATTTCAATGCGGATCAGTCAGCAGGCTCCTGACAGCACAAAAAAAGAGGCCGGGATAACCCGGCCTCGGAGAGGAGAAGTGTGTGCCTGACTCAGGCAGTCATCTTTATATGTCTGGTCATCAGTGTCAGATTACCAAGATCGACAACCTGTCCATGTCTGGCTTCAGCCTTCTTCAGGAAGAAGTTCAGGCCACCGCGATGCTCCAGGCGCGTCTTTTTGCGGGCATCCGCACCGAACTTCTTTTCAATCGCTGCGAGATAATTATTCATTGCCTTTTTGATTTCCATCGTAAACCTCCTTAGGAATCAGATGGCGCAATGATGGGAGTCATGCATGATACGATGATTAGAATGTCATTATACTTTTTTAAGGAATAGCATAATTTTCTTTAATTTACAGGCATTTAGGTGATCCTTATCACAAATTCCATCACCATGGTCTTTTCGGACGATAACTCCGATACAGTTATTCGCTGTCATCACCCCGGCGAATGCCCATCAGTTCAGCCTGAATGAAAGCATCAATATCCCCGTCCAGAAATGCCTGTGTGTTGCCTGTTTCCATACCGGTGCGTAAATCCTTGATGCGTGACTGATCCAGCACATAGGAGCGAATCTGATGCCCCCAGCCGATATCGGTTTTGGTGTCTTCCATGGCCTGTTTTTCCGATTGCTGCTTTTCAATCTCCAGTTCATACAGGCGTGCTTTCAACATCTTCCAGCATGCATCGCGATTCTTGTGCTGGGAGCGGTCATTCTGGCACTGAACCACGACACCGGTTGGAATATGGGTCATGCGTACCGCCGAATCGGTCTTGTTCACATGCTGGCCACCGGCGCCGCTTGCACGGTAAGTATCGGTACGCACATCGGCCGGATCGATTTCGATATCAATGTCACGATCAATATCGGGAAATGCGAACACGGATGAAAATGAGGTATGACGCCGATTACCGGAATCAAACGGTGATTTTCGCACCAGCCGGTGCACACCGATCTCCGCCTTCAGAAAACCGTAAGCATAATCACCCTTGATCGACACCGTCGCCGATTTGATACCCGCCTCTTCTCCGGGAGTGCATTCCATCAGTTCGGTTTTAAACCCCTTGCGCTCGGCCCAGCGTAAATACATACGCAACAGCATCTCGGCCCAGTCCTGCGCCTCGGTACCACCTGATCCGGCATTGATGTCGAGAAAAGCGGATTCAGCATCGGTTTCGCCACCCAGCATTTGTGCCAGCTCCAGTGCTTCAAGCTGTGGCCGTACAGCATCGAGCACTTCCACAGCCTCGACCTGGGAATCACGATCATTCTCTTCCGCGCCCATTTCAAACAGTGTGATGGCGTCATCCAGATCACTATATGCCTGTCTGTAATCGCGCAACACTTTTTCAATACGTGCGCGTTCCTGCATCAAACGCTGCGCCTCTGCCTGATTATCCCACAGGGATGGATCTTCGATACGCGCGTTTAACTCGCGCAGATCCTCCTCTTTGGCATCAACGTCAAAGTGACCTCCGCATGGCATCCAGACGTTTGCTATAATCCTCTGCTCGTGTCCTGAATCCTGAAATCTGATCTTCAATGCTCATTATCGCGCTCCAAAAAACAGTGTGGGTTTTGAAAAGATGTGGAAGGTACATCCCCGCTATTTCAAATCAACCGAAAGACGCAGTGAATCTCTCGGGAAAACAGAAACTGCAGGAAATGAAATATCTCCTTCCTGTCCGGTAGCGACAGTATGACAGCGGGAAATGTCGGTAACAATCACAAAGCCCGACTGTTTTTTTAGAGGGGCATTTTCCGGGATTCACTGACTCACAGGTATACTCCTATTAATCCAATCAGAATAATCACCAGAATCGGAAATAATACAGGCGCAAGAGATTTTACCCTGTTGGATACATCTTTTCCGGAGACTCCGGATATTTTAGGCAGAAGCATCTGGGCAGAACCGAATAATTCCACTGCATCTCTGGATGACATGACTTCACAGTTTGACCAATATGCTTTATCAGCGAGCACCTGCTCCCATGGAGCAGGGTCACTCTGCTCCGAAGTTGTATGGGACCCGGACTTGTCAGAATCAATTCCGGAAGCATCCATGACAATAAATTCTTCAACAGGCGGGTAATATAATTCATTGTCCAGCCGTAACTCCCTCACGGCCCACCAACCACAATCAGGGCACGTTATGGCATGTGTTGAAATAACCGGCATCGAAGCATTTTGATAAAATTTTCGGGAAGCTTCAGAATGATCGACATCACGCGTATTAAGGTCAGCATGACAATGTGGACATTTTTTCAACTGAAGTTTTTTTCTGTTGAAAGAAATGATGTCATAACAGATTGTTTTCATCTTTTCTCCTGCTATACGGATATTTTTATCGCAAACGATAGCAGGGTCTTCTGTTCCAGTCTGGCAAAGCAACAGGCCGGCGATTCATGGTCACCACCAGTGCAATACCGCCGGGAATGATCAGAGCAATCAACGAACCGGCTGTTTCATGGTTACCAGTGCAATTCCACCCAGAATCATCATGCCGGTCAGCAGTAGTCGCATAGTAACCGGTTCCTGCATCATTAGTATACCTCCGGCCGCTGCCAGCAGGGGTACGGATAATTGTACGGTAGCCGCCGTTGACCCGCTCATTCTGCTGACCACTTGATACCAGAGCGCATAACCCAGTCCCGATGCCAGTGCACCTGAAGCGACTGCCAGCATCACGCCATCAATATTTCCGTGCAGCCGGCCCAGTGAAAACAACAGCATGGCCGCAGCCATGGGCAGGGTCAGCAGAAAATTCCCGGCGGTCTGCACCAATGGATGGTTTGATGCCCTGCCGCGCAGGGAATACATGCCCCATGCCGCACCTGCTACAGCCATCAATACAGCGCCCCACAACGATGGTGCACTTGCACCGGGCAATAACAGAAACACCATGCCTGCCACCGCCAGGCTATAACCTGCCCAGACCCGTATTCCGGGTCGTTCGCCGGAAATCAGCGATGCAGTCATCATGGTCAGCTGTACTGCCCCGAACAGAATCAGTGCCCCCGTAGCCGTACTCACACTCAGGTAGGCAAACGAGAATCCGGTTGCATAAAGGCACAACCAGGCGGCGGATCTCCAGCTGCCGGCCCGCAATACTTGATGCCTGTTTTTACCTCTGAATTCCGCTCGAAATAATATCAGTATCGTCAACATCAACGCACCGGATGCCAGACGAATGGCGGTAAAACTTGCAGCATCTATCGACTCTCCGGCCAGTGCCATCCGGCACAGGACAGAGTTGGCAGCAAAGGCCAGCATGGTCAGTGATGTCAGTAATATCAGCTTCACCTGCCAGGACTGTCAGTTCGGGGCGTCAGTTTGGAAATAATGCAAAGGACACATGAGCCTGCAGTCGCCTGCCGGCATTATTGATTACATTATATTCAGTGGATCAGTCGCGAAAATTGGTGAATGACAATGGCCTGTCCGAATCCATGCCGCGAACCAGCGCCATGACGGCCTGCAAATCATCGCGTTTTTTACCGGTGACACGAACCTGATCACCCTGAATGGAAGCCTGCACCTTCATTTTTTCCTGCTTGATGTTTTTCACAATGGTCTTGGCCAGTTCGGTACTGACTCCCTGCTTGATCAGAATCTCCTGTCGTTTGCAACCGCCACTGGCATCTTCGGGATCATTGTATTCCAGACAGGATGGCTCCAGTTTGCGGCGCACCAGTTTGGCACGCAGAATTTCCGTTACAGTATTGAGTTTGTTGATGTCATCACCTATCACAGTGATGCTATTCTCACCCAGCTCAATGCTTGCCTTGCTTCCCTTGAAATCATAGCGGGTGGTAATTTCCTTGATCACCTGGTTCACTGCATTACTCATTTCCTGCATATCGGTTTCGCTGACAATATCAAAACTGGGCATGGTTCACTCCTTCGCTGTTGACTGCACAGGATATAACGGTTGTTCCGGAACATCCATTCCAAAAACAAAACTCTGCCGTTTCAAACTTTGACAAGCAATGAGGCCGACTTAAGCTTGGCAATCGGAAGGAGATATATGTGTCCAACGCATTCAAACATGATTTTTCAGAAAAGTTTTCGGCCAGCCTGAGCCGTATCAAAAAGCGCAAGTTGCCAAAGCTGTCAGCCCCCTCTCCGCGTTGGTATCCTGTGCTCGGTGCACTGGCCGGTTTTATGTTTATCCTGCTGTTCATCGGTGGTGCAGGCCAGGATGCACGCGCCAGAATGACTGTGCCGCATGAAGAATGGCTGAATGCCGTGCACCCGGCTGTCAGTACCGCTTTGCGCATACGCAATGAACAACTGCGCTCCGGAGACCATGCTGTTGCCGCACTGGAACGTCTGGGCTTTGGCAAATCGGAAAGTCACCGTATGGTTGCCACTGCCAACGAGAAATATCAGTTGAAGAATGTGCGCGCCGGACAGATTTTCAAACGTGTGGATTCGGATAACGGAATTGATTTTTACTATAATGTGGATGCTGAAAAACGTTTGCACCTGCACCGGCAGAAAGGTCAAACAGACTGGCAGGCCGATATTGAACCCCGCAAGATATACAGCCGTCAGCGTATCTCCTCAGGCACGATTGAAGGCAGCCTGTTCGGTGCTGCTGAACGCGCCGGCATGGATCAGCGCACCACCATGAATCTGGTCGATATTTTTGCCTGGGACATTGATTTTGCCAGGGACATGCGCAGTGGCGATACGTTCAAGGTCATCTATGAAGAACGCTATGACGATAACGGGAAGACGCTTGAGAGTAATATCCTGGCAGCGCAATTTGTCAATCAGGGCAAAACATATCAGGCCGTCCGTTATGAACAGGCTGATGGCAAGGTCAGTTATTTCACGCCGGATGGAAAAAGCATGCGCAAGGCATACCTGAAAGCACCGGTTAAATTTTCACGTATATCGTCCCGCTTCCACCTCAAACGTAAACATCCGATTCTCGGTTATACACGCGCCCATCGCGGTGTCGATTATGCTGCCCCCAGTGGCACCCCCATCCGTGCTATTGGCGATGGCTATATCGCTTTCAAGGGCTGGAAAGGCGGTTATGGCCGTTTTATTCTGATCCGGCACAATAATCGCCAGCACTCGACTGCGTATGCACATATGCGCCGTTATGCACGGGGCATTAAAAAAGGCATGCATGTCAAACAGGGGCAGATTATCGGTTATGTCGGCATGTCCGGTCTGGCCACGGGACCACACCTGCATTTTGAGTTCCGTTCACGTGGTCGTGCTGTAAATCCGCTGACAGTGAAACACCCGCCAGCCAAACCTGTTGCCAAATCGGAACTGCCCCGCTTCTTGCAGCAAACCGCTCCGCTTCTGGGTCAATTGAAGCAACAACAGACCGGACTGGTCTGGAGCTGATATGCATGCCAGTCTCCTGATATGACGCAGTCGACAATCACAATACAACAACAATCATGGCTGGATAAAGCGCACCGGGTACTGGATCTTGAAATCGCTGCCATCAAAGCTCAACATGATGTGCTGGGAACTGAATTTATTCAGGCCATAGAAACAATCCTCGCACTGGATGGCCGGCTGGTGGTGGTTGGTATGGGTAAATCCGGCATTATCGCCAAAAAGATTGCCGCTACCTTCGCATCCACCGGCACACCGGCATTTTTTGTGCACGCCGCTGAAGCTCAGCACGGTGACCTGGGTATGATTACCGGACATGATGCCGTACTTGCTCTCTCACACAGTGGAGAAACAGCCGAGGTGTGCGGCCTGCTTCCTGAAATCCGTCGCCGTGGTGCAAAAGTCATTGCCATTACCGGCAACACCGCATCTACACTGGCCCGTTATGCCGATACGGTACTTCATATTCCTGTCGACAAGGAAGCCTGCCCCCTGAACCTGGCACCCACCGCTTCGACGACAGCCACCCTGGCGCTTGGTGATGCACTGGCTGTCGTGGTACTCAAACAACGTGGTTTCAGGGAAGAAGATTTTGCCCGTGTACACCCGGCCGGCAGCCTTGGACGCAAATTACTGCGCGTGGCCGATGTCATGCACAGTGGCGATGAATTGCCTCTGGTGACAGCAGACGCCAGTTTGCGTGAAGCGATCATGGTCATGAGCAGCCACAGGCTCGGTGCTACCGGCGTTACCGAGGCAGGTAAACTGATCGGCTGTCTGACCGATGGCGATCTGCGTCGTATTCTCGAGGCCGGTGACCTTGATATTGAAGCGCCAGTGCGCATGCAGATGCACCCTGAACCGGCGACCATCACGGCCAACAGACTGGCCAGTGAAGCCTTGCACTGCATGGAAACAAGGAAGATCATGGTGTTATTCGTGTGCGATAGCGACCAGCAGGCGATCGGCGTGGTGCATATGCATGATATACTGCAGGGAGAAACCCGATGAATCAGAAAACAACGGAGCTGAAAAATCCGGAACAGAAAACCGGGTTTGATTTCCCCTTCGACAAGGCACGCCATATCCGCATGCTCATTCTGGATGTCGATGGGGTTATGACCGGCGGCTCTATCATCATGGATCAGCACGGCGATGAATGGAAAGCCTTTAATGTCCGCGATGGCCATGGTATCAAGTTATTACAACGTGCCGGCATCTGTGTCGCTATCATTACCGGTCGATCATCCAGAGTTGTGACTGCCCGTGCGCAGGACCTGGGTATCGAATTTGTCATTCAGGGATGCCTGAACAAGGCAGAAGGCCTGTCTGCTCTGGAACAACAATCCGGCATCAAAGCCGAATATTGCGCCATGATGGGCGACGATGTGCTTGATCTGCCACCTATGTATCAATGCGGCCTGAGTCTGGCCCCTGCCGATGCACATCAGGCCGTTTGTTCCCATGCCGACTGGATTTCAGATGCTGCCGGTGGGCACGGTGCTATCCGGCAAGCGGCGGAAGGTTTGATTCTGGCGACAGGTGCTTGGAATGAAGTGATTCAGTCCCGTTATCACACATCCCCCGCTGCATGCGGCTGGAACCTGTAAACACCATTATTAGGGCCTGCTAACACTGATTCTGATTGAATCGCTGCTGCCCCAAATGTGGCCAGTCAAGGCGCAAGGAGTGAAGTTTGGTGAATCCAAAAGAACGACGAACAACGATGAATGGCCTCATTTGGGGTACAGCCCTGTGGGAAATGCCATTTTTGCACGCTGCGTCGTTATTTCTCGCTGATATGCATTCAGCATACAGCGCTCGAAATGCCTTGCAGTGCAACAAAAATAGCTATTTCGATACAGTCAGAATCAGTGTTAACAGGCCCTGATGAAAAAAAAAATATGGCGCAGCCTGAAATGGACCAGTTTGATCGTATCGGTAGCCAGTATCGTACTGGCGATTGTTCTGATGCGTATGAGCGGGCCGAAAGAAATTACTTCGAGCGGGACTGATGCGGAAGAATCGAAAACCCGGGTCGAAAGCCCGATTGTTGTTGAACGAAAAGACGGGAAGATCACATGGCAATTGCGTGCCCGGGAAGCCAACCAGCAACTCGATGGAAAAATGCACCTGATCAATCCGGTTCTTGTGCTCTATACTGAAGGTGGAAAGGACATCAATATTGCAAGTGACCAGGCATGGTTTGAGCCCCTGCAACGCAATGTACGTTTCAAGGATCATGTTGTGGTACATTATGATACCTGGACCATGCAGACTGAGATGATGATTTACGCCAGCGCCGAAGATGAAATTCATGTGCCCGGTAAATTCCGCGTACAGGGTGAAAGCATCAGAGCCCGCGGCAAAAATATGCGCTTGCACCGGGCAACTGAAAAGATTGATGTGGAAGATGGTATCTGGATCGAAGATTCAGACCCCAACTGGCAAGGAGTATTATTACAATGACCATCCAGCGTAATCTGTTGTCAGTCATCTTTATGCTGATCATTGCTCTGCTGCCCAGCCAGTTATGGGCCGGAGCCGTGAAAATAGAAGCCGGAAAAATGACCATTTATCATAAAAAGAATCAGGCCATTTTTACCCAAAATGTCCATTTGACACGGGATGATTTTGAACTGTATTGTGATCGTCTGGTCGCCTATTATACGGATAAGGATCTCGACCGCGCCGAAGCATTTGGTCATATCAGACTCCGGAATGGAAAAGTAAAAGGAACGTCCGACAACGCGGTATTCAATCAGGGCAAGGGTACGGTCACACTGATGGGTAATGCTATACTGAAACAGGACGGCAGCCATATTGAAGGTGACCGCATCGTTCACAATATGAACAGTGATCAGACTGTAGTGACCCCGGTCAAAGGTGGCAGAACACATATGACCATTGAATCGGCAGGATCAGGTAGCGGTATCCGGCCTGCTGCGGATAAGAAGAAATGACTTCCCATCACCTTTCAGCCAGAGCTTTATGCAAGAGCTATCGCACCAAGCAGGTGGTCATGGATGTCGATATTGATGTCCACTCCGGCCAGTGTATCGGCCTGCTGGGGCCGAACGGGGCAGGCAAAACCACCAGTTTTTACATGGTCTGCGGTCTGGTTCAGGCAGATGGCGGCAGTGTCAGTCTTGATGGACAGGATATTACTCATCTGCCCATGTATTTACGTGCCCGTAAAGGTATTGGCTATTTACCGCAGGAAGCCAGTATTTTTCGTAAACTGACAGTCAGGGATAACCTGCTGGCAATTTTTGAAACGCTGGATATGCCCGATATCCAGATTGAGGAAGAACTGGAATCCCTGCTGATAGACCTGGGTATTGAAGGCGTGCAACACCAGAAAGCATTCACGTTGTCCGGCGGACAACGCCGACGTACTGAAATCGCACGCGCCCTGGTCACCAAACCAAAGTTTTTATTGCTGGATGAGCCGTTTGCCGGTGTTGACCCGATCGCCGTTGAAGATATCCAGACGATTATATCCGAGTTGCGCAGTAAGGACATCGGCATTCTTATTACCGATCATAATGTACGCGATACCCTGTCTATTTGTGATCAGGCATATCTGATGAACGAAGGCAGAATTCTTGTTCAGGGAAATGCCAGTGAAATCATCAATCACCCTGATGCTCGCCGCCTGTATCTGGGTGAAAGTTTTTCAATGTAACACGGTGTTTTTTTGCCTCGTAGCGGAAAAAATGGCAATATTATGTGATGAATAACAGATTTATTCAGGGAGATAGTAACACGTTGACGAATCAAACAGGAACCGAATCAGTGATTGTCGCATTAACGGGCGCTTCAGGAGCAGCATACGGCCTGCGCCTGATTCAGCGACTGGCAACAGCCGGCATCTTTCAGCATATCCTGTTATCCGATGCTGCCCGGGTTGTGTTGAAACAGGAATCAGGCCTTGCCCTGCCTGATACAACATCATTGACGCCTGCACTGTCGGAACACCTGAATATTTCTGATGAACTGATGCGCTGCTATGCCCTTGATGACTGGTTTTCGCCTGCAGCTTCCGGCTCGGCCGGTATCAAAAAAATGGTGGTCATCCCCTGTTCCATGGGCACGCTGGCCCGCATTTCAAGCGGTGCTTCAGACAACCTGATTGAAAGAGCAGCTGATGTGATGTTGAAAGAACGACGGCAATTAATTCTCGTCCCCAGAGAAACACCTCTCTCGACTATCCATCTCGAAAATATGCTCAAACTGTCGCGTCTCGGGGCACATATCATTCCTGCCATGCCCGGTTTTTATCACAGACCCCGGACACTGGACGAGATTATTGATTTCCTGGTTAACCGTGTACTTGATCACCTTGACTTTCCCAATCCCGAGGCTCAAAAATGGGGTGGCTGAATCATCGTTATACATATCCCTGCATTGCCCTGTTTTCTCTTTGCCTGTCCGGATGCGCTTCATTAGCTGTTGTTGCGGCCATTCCCGGGGCTTTGTATGGCGTCGTGGCTGACGAGTTTTCCGGCGAAGAGGAAAGCTTTCCCTACAGCATGCGTATGACGCTCGCTGCAACCCAGAAAGCACTGCAGAAAATGCAGTTGAATATTGATTTACTGGAAATCCAGGAGGAAGGCGGTTACGGGATCGCCTTCAATAACAACAAACTCGATGGCGAAATCACCCTGACAAAACAGACAGAACGTTTAACCACTGCGCATGTCCGGGTAAAAGCCACAACCAGGGAGGAATCAGTTGAACGCGTGATTGTGCAAATGATTCATGCCGAACTGAAAAAACTACCCAAAGGTGCAAATATTCAAAAATCCCGATTTCATAATCTGCGTGCCAAACCAACCGTCCTTTCAAAACGACTCGGATGGTTTCGACCCGGTGCCAGGCTCGCAGCAGTGAAAACAGGCAACAAAGGCTGGCTGAAAGTAAAAATGCCTTCAGGACAAATGGCCTATTTGAAAGGGAAAATCAATTAGCGCCGAAATAAAATATCTTGAAACCGGAGAAACAAAATGACCAATAGCAATCAACCCATGGATGATATTGCAGAAAAAATTGCCGGCGGCATACGCATGCTGGGTGGCTTGAAACAAGGTGCTGAAACACAGGTACGCAGCATTGTCGAAGGTGCGTTATCCCAGTTTGATGTGGTCACCCATGAACGCATGCAGGTACAGGAAGCGTTACTAAGCAAAGCCCGGGATGAATTGGCCGCACTGGAAGCCCGGATAGCAGAGCTGGAAGCCCAATTGAAAAACCTTTCGAAATAATGCTGGCTCGCCTCGGCTCGGCATCCCTGCGCGGCCTCGATGCCGAAGCAGTCGATGTGGAAGTCGATCTGTCCCGCGGATTACCATGCTGGACGCTGGTGGGACTGGGCGAAGCGGCTGTGCGTGAGGCGCGCGACCGGGTACGTGCAGCGGTTGTTAATTCCGGGTTTGAATTTCCGCTACGTCGAATCACTGTCAATCTGGCTCCGGCCGATAAACGCAAGGATGGTTCCCATTTCGACCTGCCCATTGCAATCGGACTGCTGATGGCGTCCGGTCAGCTTGATCTCAATAAAAATGATCTCAACAAGAACAATGCCAAAAAATTGCATGTATCGGCAAACAGCAATGAGCAAACAAAGAATCATCTGCCCTTTCTGATTGGTGAACTGGCACTGGATGGTCGTCTGAATGCGGTGAATGGTGTCTTGCCACTGGTTCTGTTTGCACGCAGCCAGGGGTACCGTGATGTCATCGTAGCTGAAGAAAATGCAGCCGAAGCCGCAGCCGTCCGGGGGTTGAATATATTTTCAGCCAGACATCTGCTGGCAGTCGCCCGACATATTGATGGCAGTAAGCCACTGAATGTAACAGAGCCATCCATCATGGTGGATTCAACACCTGTACCCATGCCGGACATGGCTGATATCCGGGGGCAACAGCAGGCCCGTCGTGTTCTGGAAATTGCAGCC
>WFUI01000265.1 GCA_015485035.1 Mariprofundus sp. | reverse complement strand
GCCGGTTGTCATGGCGCCGGTGGTGAAGGTGCTCCCGGGCTGTTTCCCAGTCTGGCTGATGATGACTGGCTGTATGGCGGTGATTTTGACACGATTGTCGAAACTATCACCGATGGTCGGGAAGGCTCCATGCCTGCCCATGCCGGTGTACTTGATGATGCTGAGATCGAAAAACTGGCTGATTTTGTTATCGCAGCATCACAGGGCAAGGCAACACCGGAAGGGTTTGTCCGCTTCAATGAAGCCGGCTGTGCTGGCTGCCATGGCGAAGATGCCAAAGGTGGTGCTATCAATGATCTCGGTACTGGCGCTGCCAATCTGACTGATGGCATCTGGCGATTCGGCAGCTCCCGTGACGAAATTCTGCGCACCATACGTTATGGTGTGAATGAAGATCCGGCTGACGTACCCAAAACACGTATAGCCATCATGCCTGCTTTCGGTGAGAAACTCAGTCCGGAAGCTATCAAGATGCTGGCTGTCAAGGTGCATGAATTCGGCGGCGGGAAATAGGAGACGGTTATGGATGCAGTAGTAATCGGAGTTATTATCTCACTGGCTGGTACAGTAATTGTGATCGGCTACCTGGCCTACCGTTTTTTCAAAATTATCGGTGCTAAGGATGAGCCTGAATAGTTTCAGGTCAAAACAATATGGGAGGGGGAGGTTCTATGAACCTCCCTTTTTCATGATATTTTGAGTGCATGCCCTTTACACGACTCAGTCGTTGTATTATTATATTAATGAATTAGAATATTGATATGATTTAATTTATCAACTATTCGGTAACAAGGAGTTGGAATGTCTGAAAAAGAGCAAGCGGGAATAGAAGACCTCTACGCCGATGCAGCCCACTGGCATGTCAATACCGGCGAAGAAACTATTCATGCCAAACGCATCCCCGGTCGTTTTCGCATGTACAAATGGTACACTTCAATTTTATGGCTTGTCTTTTTTATCGTGCCCTACTTCCGCTGGGATGACCATCAAGCCATCCTGTTTGATATCCCGCACCGTCAGTTTCATTTTTTATCGCTCACCATCTGGCCTCAGGATGTCTGGATGCTATCGCTGGTATTGATTCTGCTGGCCATGACCTTGTTCGGCGTAACAGCTGTTGCGGGGCGAGTCTGGTGTGGCTACTTTTGTTTTCAGACGGTATGGACAGACTGGTTTACCTGGCTGGAAGATAAAATCGAAGGCAACCCTATCCAGCGGCGCAAGCTTGATGCAGCCCCGTGGACCATGCGAAAAATCAAACTCAAACTGTTCAAACACACCCTGTGGTTGCTGATTTCAATCCTGACCGGCATCACATTTGCTGCCTATTTCACCGATGCCTACGACCTGTGGCATAGCTATCTGACACTGGATGCGCCATTGATTGCATGGGTGGTCTTAGCAGCTTTTATTTTCTTCACTTATGTCTTTGCAGGCTTTATGCGAGAGCAGGTCTGTTTCTGGCTCTGCCCCTATGCCCGCATCCAGAGTGTGATGGTCGATAAAGATACGGTGATGCCCACCTATGATGTCTCACGTGGCGAGCCAAGGGGTAAACTGCGTGGCAAAGGCAGCGACGAACGTGGAGACTGTATTGATTGCAAGCTGTGCGTTGGCGTCTGCCCTACCGGTGTTGATATTCGCGAAGGCATGAGCGAGGGCTGTATCACCTGTGGCATGTGTATCGATGCCTGCGACAGTATTATGGACAAAATCAATCGACCTCGCGGTCTGATTCGTTACGCTTCAAGAAAAGAAATGGATGGTGAACCTTTACCGCCATTATTCAAACGACCTCGCGTCATCGCATATAGCGCCATCCTGTTCCTGTCCATCGCAGGTATTCTTTATGGACTGACCCATATTCCACCGGTTGAATTATCCATTGTGCATGAGCGCCAACCGCTGTTTATCCAGATGTCCGATGGTAGCATTCACAATAAATATACCATCAAGGCCGTCAATAAAACACCTGAAGATTTGCATATGAAAGTCACTGTCAGCGGTGCTGAAGGTATCAGCATTGCCGGTGATGAAGGTAAAAATATCGTGCTCAAGACAGGTAAAATCATTCCCTTCCATATATTCCTGACGGCGCGACCGGAAGCCTTGAAAGGCAAGAGGACACCAATCACCTTTGTACTGGAAAGCCTTGAATCTCCGATCATTCGGCTAGAGTATGAGTCGGTATTTATCAGCGGCAGGTAGCAGGAGTTAATATGTTGAGCGCACAAGTCAAACAGGATCTTAAAAACCCGTGGCTAAAAGGAATCCTTGCCGTGGTAGGCGTAACGCTTGTCGTCAATATTGGTTTTATTTCCTATGCTTTTATTTTTCCGCCCAATCTGGTTGTGCAAGATTATTATGAACGCGGAAAAAATTACTTCCACGATGAACGCGTGCGTGAAGAAGCCGCTGCCACCGCGTGGCGTTTGCAACTGCTGCTGCCGAATTCGCTGAAGGTCAATAAAACAGACATCTCTCGCCTCTACGTCATGGATCATCAGGGTAAACCGATTCACTCAGGTAAGGTCATCCTGTCAGCATATCGCCCCAGTGATGCCAGTCATGATTTCAACGTGGAACTGAAGCTGACTGATGACGGCACATATACCGCACCTGTCTCATTCCCCTTGCCCGGCCACTGGGATTTAATTGCCCGTATTGATGTGAACGGTCAGCATTTCGATACCGCGCAACGCATCTTTGTTCAAAAATAATGCATGCTGCTTTCACTGCGGGCTGCCAGCTACCGGTTCGACAGCTTGCCATGGTGATGTAGCAGGCGAAAAACACCCGTTTTGCTGTACCGGTTGCCTGAACGTCTGTCAGGTCATTCACGAAGCAGGCCTGGATAGTTTTTATACCCGCCTGCAAAAACGTGAAGCAACGATCAGCCCGCCGCCGGACGCACCGACAGATATAGATCAGTACGATCTGCAGGAAGTACAGCAGGAATTCACCAAAACCCTTGCCGACGGATCCAGACAGGCTCGCCTGATGGTCGAAGGTATTCATTGCGCTGCCTGCGTATGGCTTATCGAGAAAGCCCTGACCGGCATGGATGGTATCACCAAAGCCGAAGTCAACCTGGTACATCACAGATTACTGTTACAATGGCAGCCTGATAAGGTTTCCTTGCCTGAAATCATGACCCGGCTGGCTTCGCTGGGATATGCTGCTGTACCGTTCAACCTCGAAAGCGTTGAGGGAACGCTGCACAAACAGAATCGTCAGCTGCTGTTTCGACTGGGTTTTGCGGGTTTCGGTGCCATGAATATCATGTGGATTTCGATTGCCCTGTATGCTGGCGCATTTTCAGGGATCAGCGCGGAATACCGCCAGTTTTTCCACTGGGTGAGCCTTGCCATTGCCACGCCTGTGCTGCTTTATTCGGGCGGCCCGATTCTCACCTCGGCCTGGCGCGGGTTGCGTCAGCTCAGACTCAGTATGGACTTGCCCATCAGTATCGGCGCACTGGCTACATTCAGTTACTCTCTCTGGCAAACCATTCGGGGCAACGAACATGTCTATTTCGATACGGTGGTTGTGTTTCTGTTTGTCATCCTGATTGGCCGCTATCTGGAAGCGCTGGCACGGCGCAATGCTTCTTCTGCCACCCTGCGTCTGCTGGAATTGCAACCGCGCATGGCCACGCGATTAACTGCCGATGGTAATGAAGAACGGGTCGCTGTGCGCAAACTTAAACCGGGCGATCACCTGCGCATCAAGCCGGGCGACAAGGTGCCTGCTGACGGTTTCATTATCGAAGGTCATTCCCATATTGATGAATCCATGCTGACCGGCGAATCGCATCCGGTACACAAACAGGCGGGCAGCCGAATTGCCGGAGGTACGGTCAATGGCGAAAACCCGCTAATCATGCAGGTTGAACAGACCGGTTCGAATACCATGCTGGCACGCATTATCCATCTGGTCGAATCTGCACAAGGTTCGAAAGCACGCATTCAACGACTTGCAGACCGCATTGTGCCATGGTTTGTTGCTATTACGCTGGTACTTGCCGGTCTTACATTCATGTATTGGTGGATACAAGCGGATTTCGATACCGCACTGCTTGCTGCCACTGCCGTACTCATTATCACCTGTCCCTGTGCACTTGGTTTGGCCACACCGATGGCCATTGCAGTCAGTACAGGTTTTGCAGCTAAACATGGCGTACTGGTTCGAAATGGCGAAGCACTGGAGCACTTGTCTGAAGTCACCCATGTGGTGCTGGATAAAACAGGTACGCTGACCACTGGCCACATGCGCGTCACTGATATTCTACCAGTCGGAGACAGTCTCGATGTTCAGGCGCAAAGAAACAGACTGCTCCAGCTGGCTGGTGCAATAGAACGTCATTATTCACACCCGCTGGCCAATGCTGTCTGTGCGACTATGGAGGATGAAGGGCTCCCTTTCCTGCCCTGCAGCGACCCACAATTACTCCCAGGTCTGGGGATCAGTGGCCACGTTGATGGTCAGAAAGTACGGATCGGCAACCAGCGTTTAATGCAAAAGGCCGGTATAATAATATCTGATTCCGTATCTGAAGCATGTAACAATATCGAAACGGATATGGCCGTCCCTGTACTGATCGCTGTAAACGGTACACTGTTGGGTCTGCTACGCATTGAAGATCAATTACGTCAGGGGGCGTTCGAACTTGTTGCCAGCCTTGGACAGCATGGCCTCGGCATCACTTTGCTAACCGGCGATTCAGAAGCTGCAGCCAGCCATTTGCAACAACAGTTATCCACCCGTGCGTCAATACCGATTCAGGTCATTGCCGGTGTATTGCCTGAGGACAAGGCAAATCACGTCGCCGCGTTGCAACAACAGGGAGAACATGTGCTGATGGCAGGAGATGGCATCAATGATGCGCCGGCACTGGCGCAGGCCGATATCAGCATTGCCATGGGTAGTGGTACGGATGTGTCGATGGAATGCTCGGATATTGTATTGATGGGCAGTGACCTGCAACGGATTCCATGGGCTATTATGCTCGGTATACGGACGCTTAAGACCATCCGCCAGAACCTGATCCTGTCACTTACTTATAATATCATACTGGTGCCCGTAGCCATGGCTGCCTGGGTTACACCTGTTTTTGCCGCTCTGGCTATGCCATTCAGCTCCTTACTGGTCATCGGCAATGCAATTCTGATCAGACGCTATATGCAGCGCAAACATTCAACCGAAATAATCCGCGAATAAAGCGAGTTCCGAAGATATCGGATCAGATGAACCTTCGCTGGAATCTGTATGTATTTGTGGATAAAAAAAGGAAAAACTCCGGCGCCATCACAGGGGGAATGAGGAAATTGGGCGCCGGAGTTATCTTGGTGTTGTGCTTACTTCAGTGTTTCCAGGAATGCTACAACGGCATCTGCTGCTTCACCGCACTTCTTCTGATTACCCATCCTGGTTTTGGCTTTGTCATCGCCAGTCAGGGTTTTAATGGCTTTCTTGGAATCACAAACCCAAGCCTTCAGGTTTTCTTTATCCCAGACCCAGTCAGCATTCTTCAGTGACTTGCCGTACTTTTTAAAATCAGTGCTGCCAGCCTTGCGCCCGATAATGCCGAACAGGTTTGGCCCGGTTTTATGTTTGCCACCCTGATCAAATGTATGGCAGGCCTTACACTTGCTTTCAGGACCGGCAACCGCCTCTCCGATAGTCATACCACCCATAAGCATGGCAAGCGCACCAATGGTAATGATCGTTTTTTTCATGCGAGACTCCTTAATAATGTATTAGAAATGAACTTTATATCGAATGCGTTATATTTGTCAATCACCACTGGTTGCTATTGTTCCGATCGGTTCTGATGATTACAATAAGCCCGTCGTTGATGTATTCTTGAATGGACGACCGGGAGATACATGAGCGTTATCTATGGTTTGATTCCAGGTATGATTGTTCTCGGGCTGGTCAGCGTGCTGGTGTTTTTCTGGGCTGTAAAAAACGGTCAGTACGATGATATGGAAGGCCCAGCCCATCGGATTCTCGATGATGATGACTTGACCAGTAATGATATTGAAATCAACAACCAAAAAGAACATCCAGCCGATAATTCCACCGATCATCCAGTTAACAATCAGAAATCATGATTGACTCATTACCGTCAGCGCTTTTACTGATGCTGCCATTGGGCTTCATGGGAAGTTTGCACTGCATTGGGATGTGCGGTGGACTGGTAACCGCTGTGAGTATGAGCCGTCCGAATATTTGGTGGTCCGGACTGTTTATCTATCAGCTTGGGCGGGTAACCACCTATGCCCTGCTCGGCCTGCTGGTCGGATTCAGCGGTGTTGCGCTGAGTGCATGGGGTGGTGAGTTATTACAACGTATCCTGGCCATTCTTGCCGGTGCATTGATGATCGTCTTTGCCCTGAATCTGGCTGGCTGGTTACCCGATCCGTTACGTCGTTTCAGTACCTGGGCAAGCCGGAAAAGCGGATTGGCACAGCTGGCACGTCAGGCTTCAGAGCACGCGCGCGCCGGTAGCTGGTTCGTGCTGGGACTCGCTAACGGCTTACTGCCCTGTGGACTGGTATATGCTGCCCTGTCACTGGC
>WFUI01000264.1 GCA_015485035.1 Mariprofundus sp. | reverse complement strand
GATAAACATGCCTGCCTTCCACGATCGGGGTGCCTTCAATAAATACGCCGGTATCACCAACCGGATTGAAGGCCTTCAGACCGTATTTCATACCGATTTCGTAATCCTCCTGGCCGTGGCCGGGTGCGGTATGCACTGATCCGGTGCCGGCTTCCAGGGTGACATGATCACCGACCAGAATCGGTGCATCCTGATCCAGATAGGGGTGGCGGAAACGGCGTTTATCCAGGGCACTGCCCTTGAAACGGGCCAGGACTTCACCTGTGGCACCGATTTCATCCATCACACCAGCACGTAGTTCTTCGGCCAGAATCAGGATTTCGCCGACATTCAGATTGGCATTGTCACCGGAATCCGTGATTTTCACGGCGGAATATTCAATGGTCGGGCCGACCGAAACAGCCAGATTGGCCGGGATGGTCCACGGGGTGGTGGTCCAGATAACAATAGAGATATCGCCGCAAAGTGCCGGGTGGATATCGCTCAAGTCCTCACCGGCAGCGAATTTCACATAGATGGAGTGGGAAGTATGATCATCATACTCCACTTCGGCTTCTGCCAGCGCTGTAGCACATGACACGCACCAGTGTACCGGCTTGGCTCCTTTATACAGGCCACCATTGGCAAGGAATTTGCCGATTTCACGTACTGTATTGGCTTCGAAATGGTAATCCATGGTCACATATGGATGTTCCCAGTCGCCGGTAATGCCGAGGCGCTTGAATTCTTCACGCTGCACATCGATCTGTCCCCTGGCATATTCGCGGCATTCACTGCGGAATTCGGAGTCGGAAATATCTTCTTTTTTGCGTTTTTTCTTTTTGAACTTCTCTTCAACCTTCAGTTCAATGGGCAGGCCATGGCAATCCCAGCCCGGGACGTAAGGCGCATCGAACCCCATCATGGTGCGTGAGCGGATGACGATATCTTTTAATACCTTATTAACGGCATGGCCGATATGAATGCTGCCATTGGCATAGGGCGGCCCATCATGCAGCACGAATTTGGGCGCATCCTTGCGTGCCTCACGAATCTGGGCATAGAGATTGATATCCTCCCATTGCGCCAGTTGTTTCGGTTCATTGTTCGGCAAATTCCCGCGCATCGGGAAATCGGTTTTCGGCAGGAAAACGGTTGGCCGATAATCGAAGGTGTCTTGTGTTTGTTTGTCGTTGCCCACTATATGCTCCACTCGTTCATTCAAAGGCCGCGGATAATATGCAAATCAATTGCTTTTGTCTCAGGTGAAGTGTGTGAGGGAAAACGCGGGTGTCGGATTGATGTCCGAAAAAAGCATTTCAGAAGGATGAGTTGCGGTTCAGGTGTTGTGGAAGGTCTTGCGGCAATGTACGGTTTTGAGATCATCGGGAAAGCCGATGCGTTTTGAAGGAGATATGCATGAAGCTGCTTAACAATCTTACGATTAGTCAGAAACTATTAATTCCAAGTGCGATTGTGGTGGCGGGTTTTATTTCGATCATAGCTGTCTATGAGTATGGTGAAGGTCTTCGGCAGGAGGTGAACCATGAACAACAGCGAGTGGTCAGTTTTTATAATGTTACTGTTGGATTGAAGGCGCTGGTATTGCAGGCGGAGAATCATATGAAAGATTTTCTGCTGCGGAACAATATGAAAAGTATCGATGAACACAAAAAAACCATGCAAAAGATATCTGTACAGGTCGATAAACTTGAGAGTCTGGCTCCTGACTCAACCATACAGGGGCAAGTCCGTAACGTAAAAGAAGATCTTCATCACTACGAAAATATCGTCAATCGACTGGTGGACAGTAAAGTTAAACTGGGTCTGAATGAGAAACTGGGCTTGCTGGGTGGGTTGCGCAAGGCTATCCATAATGTCGAACATGAGTTGGCTAAACGTGATGAAATCACGCTCAGTCATTCGATGTTAATGATGCGACGTCACGAAAAAGACTTTCTGGCTCGCCTGCACGATAAATATGTCAAGCAGATGGGGGAAGAACAACAGCGTTTTTCCACCTTGTTATCGCAGTCTTCCATGGATAAATCGGAGAAGGCCGGAATACAGGAAAAGGTCGACTTTTATTATCAGTCATTTCTTTCTCTGGTTGCAGGCCAAAAACAGGTGCAAAAAGATATCGCTGAAGCACGCAATATAGTGCTCGGTCTGGAACCCAAGTTGAAAACGTTGATGGATGGTTCTCAGCAGGTCTTGAATGATACGCAAAAACGACTGGCACAGGATATCACCCATATTGGTCGGATGTTTTATGTTGCGTTAACCGTGATTGGTCTTGTCATTGTTCTGCTATTGTTTTCCCTGTCCAGGAATATTACCGGATCGTTGAACCAGTTGATTGAGCGTATGAGCGATTTGGTGCAGGGCGGTGGTGATTTGTCACGTCGCCTGACCATCTCCGGCAGGGATGAGACAGCCAGACTGGCGGAGCTGGTCAATCGCCTGATGGAGAATATGTCCATTCTGATCGGCAAGGTGCAACAGTCCGGAATACAGGTGGCCAGTTCTGTATCTGAAATTGCAGCTTCTGCCAAAGAGCAGGAAGCTACAGCGACGGAACATGCGGCGACCACCAATCAGGTCGCGGCATCGGTGAAGGAGATATCAGCAACATCTATTCAGCTGGGCCAGACAACTGAGGAGGTGTCACATCTTGCACAGGGTACTGCAGCATCTGCCGCCGATGGACAAAAGATACTGGCTAACCTGGATGCAACGATGAATCGGGTGGCTGAAGTATCCAACGGGATTACTGACAAATTGGCGATACTGAATGAAAAAGCCAGTAACATCGGTGATATGGTGACAACGATCAACAAAGTGGCCGATCAGACCAATCTGTTATCCCTGAATGCCGCAATCGAGGCCGAAAAGGCCGGGGAATACGGACGGGGGTTTGCTGTTGTTGCTACAGAGATTCGACGTTTGGCGGATCAGACTGCGGTTGCCACATATGATATTGAGCAGATGGTTGGTGAAGTACAATCGGCAGTGTCGGCGGGCGTTATGAGTATGGATAAATTTTCAGAGGAAATTCAGAGCAGTGTTGAAGAGGCGAAAAAGGCAGGGACACAACTGGAGAATATTATTCATCAGGTGCAGTCGCTGGCTCCGCATATTGCATCTGTGAATGAAGGTTTGCAGGTGCAGGTTACAGGTGCCGCACAAATTGATGAAGCGATGATGAGTCTCAGCGAGGCGGCTCAGCAAACTGCCGAGTTTGCCCGTCAGTCAGCCAGTGCTATTTCGGAATTGAATGAAGCAGCTCTTGCTTTGCAGGAAGGGGCAGCTATTTTCAAGGTCAAGGCATCCTGAAGTGATTATGGTATCACACTGATTGCCTGATGTTGCTACTCTGTTTTTCACTGGGATATGATCGTTTTGCGATAGATGCTTCCGTGGTACATGAAGTGGTACCACAGGTGAAGCTGAAAGACATTCCCAAAACCCCGGCATGGGTTGCCGGTATTATATGTTATCATGGAAAAATGATTCCGGTCCTTGATTTATGTGCCCTGCATTTAAGCAGGAAGGCGACAGCGTATTTGAGTACGCGGATCATTCTTGTACATTATACCGGCTGTGATAAAACAGAACATTTGCTTGGTCTTCTGGCCGAGCAGGTTACCGAGGCTATCCATCGTCAGCGCCAGGACTTTCAATCGACCGGAATTGATACGCCGGATGTACCCTATCTTGGTGGCATTGCCCATGACCGGGCGGGTATGTTGCAATGGATTGACATCGACAGATTGCTGCCGGAATCCGTCCAGCAATTGCTCTTTCGACAGCAACAGGATGTGGAACAGTGAGCATGCAGCGCATTGTATCCCTGTTGCAGAAAACGATCGGACTGGATGCGACGGTCATTGGTGATTCCGTACAGCAGGCAATCAGGCAGCGCATGCAAAAAAATGATGTGCAGGATGAACATGGTTTTTTGAAATTATTACAGAGCTCTCCCCGCGAAATGACTGCTCTGATAGAGAGTGTTGCCGTACCGGAGACCTGGTTCTTTCGCTACAGGGAAGCCTTTCAACTGATGCAGGAGCACCTTTCTCCAATGTTGACATATCATCGGATGCCACGTTTGCTGAGCATTCCCTGTTCGACCGGAGAAGAGCCTTATTCTATGGCCATGGCATTGCTGGATATGGGGTTTCCTTCCAGAGGGTTTCATATCGATGCCGTTGACCTGAGTCGCCAGCATTTAGACAGAGCCAGGCAGGCCGTGTACAGGCCATCATCTTTCCGAGGTGCTCATCCGGATTTTCGCCAGCGCTATTTTCGTCAAACAGGGACGGATTATGTGTTGTCCTCCGGGGTTCGGGAGTGTGTGAACTTTCACCAGGGTAATATCCTGAATCATGAGCAGCTGGAGGCAATGGGTAATTACGATGTTATCTATTGTCGCAATATATTGATTTATCTGGATGAAGAACACCGTAAGCGGACCGTGTTATTGCTGGCGAAAATGCTCAGGGATGATGGCCTGCTGTTTGTCGGTCATGCTGAAACCGGCCTGATATGGAAGGATTTGTTTCATAGCGTGGCTGCTCCGATGACTTTTGCGTATCGCCGGAATATGGCAATAGCGACGCCGTCTGTATCTTCTACAGCCATATCCCCGCCTGCAGCTGCAAGTAGAAAACCTGTGATACAAAAAGAGTGTTTGATCGCGAAAAAAAAGAGGTTGAATGTTGCAGCTCCGGAACTTCTGCAGCCTGTTTCAGAGGTTGGGGGCGAGACCGGGCCAAGCCTTCAGGAAGCTTCGCGGTTGGCTGATCAGGGTAAACTGGATGAAGCACGGCAACAATGTGAAGCATGTTTGCAGCAGCAGGGAGCATCGGCAGATATCTGGTTTCTTCTCGCGCTGATCAGTGATATTCAGGGGCAGCATCAGGATGCCGAAACAGCTTTCCGCAAAGTATTGTATCTGGAGCCGGAGCATCAGGAGGCGCTGATGCATCTGGCTTTTTTACTGGATAAGCGAGGGAATGAGCGTGCGGCACAGCATTTGCGGGATCGTGTTCAGCGGATTCATAGTCGACAGCAGGCAGGAGTCGGCAAGTGAGCCATAACGATACGAACAGGCAGGCGGTTGATACCATTGATAATTGCTGGAAACACAAGGGGGTCTGGGGCGACAAGACATGCCCGGAACTGGTGCAATACCGGCATTGCTATCATTGTGATGTCTATTCCCGCGCCGGGCGGCATCTGTTTGATCGCAAACCACCGGAAGATTATACCCTGTTCTGGACCAGATCGGTGGCTGAGCCAAAAGAAAAGCCATTATCAGGGTGTATGTCGGTGCTTGTTTTTCGTATAGGAAAGGAGTGGTTTGCCTTGAAAACACGGCTGGTTTCTGAAGTTCTGGAGCTTCGGTCTGTGCACAGCATTCCTCATCGCAACCATTCATTACTGAAAGGCCTGATCAATGTACATGGTGAATTGCAGCTATGTGTTGCCATGGGGGCATTGCTTGCTGTTGAGGATGATCAGGCCGCTGAAGCCCAATGCGATAGCAGGGTGGCGGCACGCATATTGCTTCTTTCAGCTGATGGTGAATCGCTGGCTTTCCATGTGAATGAGGTGGCTTGTGTCCACAGTTGTCACCCTGATGAACTGGAGCCGGTACCGGCCACCTTGCCACGGAAGAGGGGAATGCTGGTGAAGGGGCTATTCTGTTGGGAAAATCGTCAAATTACGTTGCTGGATGATGGGGTTCTGCTTGAGAAAGTGCTGGAGAAAATTCAGTGAGTGATGATTTTAGCAGTTTCTCCATGCAGGAGTTGTTCCGTGTTGAGACGGAAAATCAGACTGCATTACTGACTGAAGGTTTGTTATTGCTGGAGCGTGATCCGCAAGCGGAAGATGCGCTTGAATCACTGATGCGTGCGGCCCATTCCATCAAGGGTGCTGCCCGAATAATCAATCTCAATGCTGCAGTAGATATCGCTCATCACATGGAGGATTGTTTTGTTTCGGCTCAGGCTGGCAAGCTGGTGCTCAGTGGTGCGGATATTGATGTGTTATTGCGCGGTGTTGATATGCTCTGTTGCATATCCAATGTGCAGGAATCAGAAACAGAACAGTGGTTTTCGGAACACGCCGGTGAAATTGATGAGCTGGTTCAGGAACTGGCCGGTGTATTAATTCATCAGACGGATAACAAACAGACTGAAGCCGGGCCGGGGATGTCAGCAGACCAATATGGAGAGATGGAGGAAGAACACAAACAGGACTCAACTGATCGGGTCTTGCGCCTCAGTTCCGAACATCTGGACGGGATGTTGGCGCTGGCCAGTGAGATGCAGGTGGCGTGGCGCTGGCTTGAGCCGTTTGCTGTTTCCATGTTGCATTTGAAGCGTCGTCTGGCTGGGCTGGAAAATATGCTTGTCGATATTGAGATGCTGTTGCGTGAAGAGAACGCATCTCCCATGTCCTTCAGCAGACTTGTTGAGATTCAGCAAAAGGCGAAAAACTGTCATGAAACAGTGATGGAGCAGCAGAGAAACCTGGAATCACACAGCACTTCCATAGCCGGATTATCTCACCGTCTGTATCATCAGACGGTGGCGGCTCGCATGCGTCCCTTTACAGACGGAGTGCCTGGGCTCAAACGTATGGTTCGTGATCTGGCACGTCAGCTTGGCAAGCAGGCACGGCTTGAGATCTCGGGGCTGGATACGATGGTGGATCGGGATATTCTCGAAAAAATCAAGGCGCCGCTGGATCATTTGATCCGGAATGCCATTGATCATGGTATTGAGTCTCCCGAAGATCGCAGGCATTCGGGAAAACCTGAAGAAGGTGTCGTACATATTGAAGCCAGACATCAGGCTGGCATGCTGCAGATTACTGTGACGGATGATGGTCGTGGTCTTGATCTTGATGCCTTGCGGGAAAAAGTGGCTATGCGGGAACTTGCCAGCAAAGAAATGATCGCGCGTATGACTGAATCCGAGCTGATGGCTTTTCTGTTTCTACCTAAATTTACGATGAAAGAAGATGTGACCGAGATATCCGGTCGCGGTGTCGGGCTGGATGTTGTGGCCAGCATGGTGCGGGATGTTCGAGGTACAATTCATAGCAGTGTATGCACGGACGGGGGAATGTGCTTTGAATTACGCTTGCCAATTACGCTTTCGGTGATTCGTGCATTGTTGGTCGATATCTGTGGCGAACCGTATGCTTTTCCGTTGGTACATATTGAGCGCACGCTTCGATACAACGCGAACGATATCGAATGTATTGAAGGGCGCCAGTATATTAATCTGGATGGACAGCCTGTCGGTTTGATTTCGGCCAGAGAGGTGTTTGATTTGCCGGCGGAAGAAAGTGCGGCAGATGATCTCTATTCGATTGTCGTGCTGGGGCCCCTGGAGTCGCGCTATGGTTTGATCGTGGATCGTTTTCTCGGGGAACATGATCTGGTGGAGAAGGTATTACATCCCCGGTTGGGAAAGGTGCAGGATATCAGTGCGGCTGCCGTGATGGATGATGGGTCTCCATTATTGATTTTTGATGTGAATGATTTACTCCATTCCATTGCCAGGCTCGTGGATGCCGGAAAACTTGGACGCGCCAGACGACGGAAGTCCGGCGCTGAAACCGGGGTTAGCAAGCGTATTCTGGTTGTGGATGACTCTATCACTGTGCGGGAGGTAGAGCGTAAACTGCTTACTGCCTGTGGTTATGAGGTCGATGTGGCTGTTGATGGTGTGGATGGCCTGAACAGCATCCGTTCTGCACATTATGATGTGTTGATCAGTGATGTGGACATGCCGCGGATGGATGGCATCGAGCTTGTGCGGCAGGTAAAGGGTGATGCCAGATTCAGGGATCTGCCGGTGGTGATAGTTTCCTATAAAGAAAGCGATGAGGATCGCATGCGTGGTCTGGAGGCTGGCGCAGATGCTTATTTGACCAAGGGAAGTTTCCATGATGAAACCCTGATTCACACCGTGGTCGATTTGATTGGCAAGGCAAATTAGGACGCGTGGACAGAAATATGCGAATTGGAATCGTAAATGATATGTCTATGGCGCTTGAATTATTGCGTCGGATTGTTTCAGATACAGCCGGATATGAAGTGGCCTGGCTGGCGCGGCATGGAATTGAAGCAATTCAAAAATGCCATGATGACAGACCAGACCTGATCCTGATGGATCTGGTGATGCCCGGTATCGATGGCGCTGAAACCACGCGCCGCATTATGCAGCAATGTCCCTGTGCGATTCTGGTGGTCACGGGCTCGGTGAAACGTAATCAGTCACTGGCTTTTGATGCTCTGAGTGCCGGTGCAATTGACGTGGTAAAAATTCCCAGACTGGTGCCGACGGAATCATCTGATCACCAAAGGTTCTGGAAAAAGATCAGAAATATCAGTCATCTCATTGGCACAACAAGGACATCGCCCACAGGCGGGGGGAAGTCCGGTGGCGGGAACAATTTTGATGCCAGAAAGACTATCATTGCCATTGGTGCATCAACAGGTGGGCCGAGGGCTGTGACAGGTATCTTATCCACATTGCCGCAGGATTTGCCTGCCGCAGTGATTGTTGTCATGCATGTTGATCAACAGTTTGCGCGGGGAATGGCACAATGGATGAATGGCTTTTCAAAGCTTCCGGTGCGACTTGTACATGAGGGTGAATACCCTCAGCCCGGGAGTGTGCTTCTTGCGGCCAGCAATGACCATCTGGTGTTAACTGAGAATGGAACCTTATATTACACATCCGAGCCAGCGGATTACCCTTATCGCCCCTCGGTAGATGCTTTTTTCTCCAGCCTTGAGCAGCACTGGCAGGGTGAGGCGGTCGGTGTGTTGCTGACAGGTATGGGAAAAGACGGGGCAAGAGGTTTGAAAGTGATGAGAGAACATGGCTGGTGGACCATCACACAGGATGAAAAAACCTCTGCCATTTATGGTATGCCCAAAGCTGCAGCAGAAATTGGTGCCGCCAGTACAATACTGGCGCTGGATAAAATCGGGCCTGAACTGATCAGGAAAGTCGGTCAGTTTGAATCGGGAGAAAATAATGGCGGATGATAATTTTTCAGATGCGGATACGGATTTTCAGTTGCCGCCACATCCGATCATGGTTGTGCTGGTTGATGATCAGCCGATGGTTGCCGAAGCAATCCGGCGGATGCTGGAAAATGAACGTGATATTGATTTGCACTATTGTATGGATGCGAACAAGGCGCTGGATATGATCAAAAGTATTCAGCCGACCCTGATTTTACAGGATTTGGTTATGCCGCATACCGACGGGCTAACATTGTTGCAAAGTTATCGTGTCAGTAAGAAAACGAGAGATGTGCCTGTTGTAGTGCTGTCTTCCAAGGAAGAGTCCGAGGTGAAAGCCAGGGCATTCGCACTGGGTGCCAATGACTATATGATTAAGTTACCGGACAAGGTGGAATTGATCGCCCGAATTCGTTATCACTCCCAGTGGTATATCAACAAGCTTCAGCGTGATGATGCCTATCGCTCTCTGCAGGCAAGCCAGCGACAATTGAAAGAGCTGAATCTCAGTTTATACCAGATGTCCCGTAATGATGGATTGACGGGTATCATGAATCGCGGACGATTTGATGAAGTCATTGTCGATGAGTGGGCGCGGGCTAAACGTGAACGGCAGTTGCTGGCTCTGATCATGATTGATATCGATTTTTTCAAGTTGTATAACGACAGTTTCGGGCATTTGGCTGGGGATACCTGTCTGAAAAAGGTGGCGGAAATACTTCAGGGTGGACTTCGACGTCCTTCGGATATTATAGCCCGTTTTGGCGGAGAAGAATTTGTCGCCTTGCTTCCCAATACCGGTCTGGAAGGGGCGGTAAAGGTGGCAGAGGAGTTGCGCGGGCGCATTGGGGCAGCATCCCTGAGTCATTCGGAATCAGATGTGGCAGAATATGTCACCATCAGTCTGGGGGTAGCTGCTGTCATGCCTTCAGACCAGTATTCTTCTGACAGTCTGATTGAAGCTGCGGATAGTGCATTATATCAGGCTAAACATGAGGGTCGTAATCGCACTGTCGTTCAGCGGAGCCTGCCTGCACCGGAAAAAGGAGGGCGGAAGCCATCATGAACGAGGGATGTATTCCGACAGAACCGCATAGCGACAAGCAGGAAACGATCATTCGGCGTGTTTTGCTGGTCGATGATCAGGTGATTATTCATGAGGCATTGCGGCGTATGCTTGACGATATTGAAGATCTTGAACTGCATTGCTGCAGCCAGGGTGTGGATGCATTGCAGGTTGCAAGTGCATTGCAGCCGAATGTGATATTACAGGATCTGGTGATGCCGGATGTGGATGGCATGATGCTTGTTAAATATTATCAGGCTAATCCGCAAACCCGGGACATTCCGATTGTTGTACTTTCATCCAGAGAGGAAGCCAGAACCAAAGCTGAGGCGTTTACTGCGGGGGCCAATGATTATCTGGTGAAGTTACCGGATCGTATCGAATTGTTAGCGCGATTGCGTTATCATGCCAGGGCGCATGTTTC
>WFUI01000263.1 GCA_015485035.1 Mariprofundus sp. | reverse complement strand
TCATTATGTCTGATGATGTGACGGGAGTACTGACCATGCGGCTGGTGGATGTGCCGTGGGATCAGGCGCTTGATCTGATTCTCTCAGCCAAGGGCCTGGGCAAGGAGAGGAATGGCAATGTTATAAGAATTGCACCGCTGGATGTATTAAGATCTGATGCAAATGCGAGAAAAGAAGCGAAACAGAGCGCTGAAGATGTAGCCTCACTGGAAACAGAGTTTATTACCCTCGGCTATGCTTCTGTAAATGATGTCAGGACTATTTTGGAAGGTGGTACAATGGACAGGGCATCAACATCTGCGACAACTGCCGGAACGGCAGGCTCTGCTTCGGCAGGGCAAACAGGAGCTGGATCAAATTCCAGTGAACTGAAACTGCTTTCAGATCGCGGCAGTATCTTGTTGGATGAGCGCAGCAATACCATGATTATCACGGATACGCGCGAGCGTTTGAACAATATCAAACGTCTTATCACAGTGATTGACAAGCCGGCGCAGCAGGTGCTGATTGAAGCACGCATTGTGGAGGCCTCGGATACATTTTCACGTGATCTTGGAGTAAAATGGGGCGGCAAATACAACGATCAGGGTAATGGGCGATTTACGCATGCAATTAATGGAGCTTCAACAGGAACAAATATTGTAGATTTGGGGGCTGCTGTTGGTGCGGGCACAGGTGGTGCCATCGGCTATTCGCTGGGTACACTCAGTGGTGCGCTGAACCTGAACCTGGAACTTTCTGCTGCAGAGACGGAAGGTGAGATTAAGGTGGTATCCAGCCCGCGCGTCTTTACCAGTAATCTGCAGGAAGCCCTTATCGAAGAGGATAAGCAAATTCCGTTTAGACAGACGACTTTTGCCGGTGGTGTCGCAACGACTGCGACAGTGCTGCAAAGCGCCAAGCTGACTTTGAAGGTAACACCGCAGATTACAGCTGATAAGCGTATTATCATGCAATTGGTGGTCAATAAGGATACGCCCATCGATAACCCCATTCCCGGCGGGGACCCTACCATTGATAAGAAGACTGTGGTTACCAAGTTGTTGGTGAAAAATGGCGAGACTGTAGTGCTAGGCGGAATTTATACACAGACCACCAGTGATCAGATTGATGGTATACCCGGTCTGATGAATATACCTATTATTGGCTATTTGTTCAGACATAAGCAGAAAAAGAATGACCGCAATGAGTTGCTGATATTTATTACACCTACGATTGTTGGTGATGATGTTCAGGTAAACTGACGCGAATTTTGACCATCATGTAGAAAAATTATTTTCATATGGGTGGCTTTTGGCCGCCCGTATTTATACCATTACTACAGCACACTAGAAGCAATCGCATCGGTTACTGCTAGCCCTTTTGTCGCTATAAATACTGATGTTTCAGTCACAGTAAGCTTTTTCCGGCTATGCCATGGCTGCAAAGGCGTATGGAAATGTTGCCAGATATCGAAGCCGAATCGTTGCTTGAATTCCGTCCTGTTGATACCGCTTTTTCGTCTGAGTCCGAGCCAGCATGCTTCTGCAGCAGCCTGTTGGCAGTTCAAGATATCTTTAGTGTTTGTGGCAACCCCCTGTTGCTCAACAGCTCTAATGTAAGACTCCGGGCTGCGCAGATTACTATAGCGAGTCATTCCCATGGCCGGTTCTCCATTCGGTATATCCCACTTTCCTGAAGCGCCTGCACCAATGCCGATATAGTCGTGATATAACCAGTATCCGTCATTATGGCGGCAGTGCAGGCCTGGTCTGGAAAAATTCGAGATTTCATAAGCATCATATCCGGCATTGGAAAGATACTTGCGGGTTTCAAAGAACATGGATAGAGCCGTTTCATCATCAGGCAGCGGATAAGGTTTTTGTGCATGGGTGGCAGCCAGTCTGGTGTGCGGTTCGACGGTAAGTTGATAACAGGACAAGTGTTCCGGACTTAGTTTGATGGCTGAATGCAACGTGGTCAGCCATTCATGCAGGCTTTGGCCGGGTATGCCATACATCAGGTCCAGGTTGATATTGCTGAAACCTGCATCGCGGCCGATATGATATGCCTGAACAGCTTCATCAGGCCCGTGGATGCGTTCCAGCCACTGTAATTCTGCTGCATCCAGGCTCTGAATACCAATAGACAGACGGTTGATGCCAGCTTGCCGGTAGGCACGAAAATTGCCGGAGTCGGCAGTGCCGGGATTGGCTTCCAGCGTGATTTCCGCATTATTCTCAATACCGCAACAGTCGCGGGCGGTGTCAATGATTGCTCCAATCAGTGCAGGTGGAGCCAGAGAAGGCGTACCGCCACCAAAAAAAATGCTGTGCAGATTGCGGCCGGAAAATTGCGGCGTGTTGCTCCAGTGTTTCAGTTCGGCAATCAGCGCGTTCCGGTAGGCACTCCAGTCGGGCTGTGAACGTTCATGTGAATTAAAATCGCAGTAATGGCATTTATGCAGGCAGAAAGGTACATGTACATACAGTTGTAGTGGAGAAGGGACGAACAAAACTATTTAAGTACGACTTCGTAGTGCTCTACAGCAAATTGTTCATTACTTTCCAGTGAAATTTCTTTTTTCAGGAAATCTTCCAGTTGCAGTACACTTTCGTTTTCTATGCCCAGTAGCAGGTCAATAATATCAGGGTGTGCAATGACGGTCAGTTTTTCACACGGATAAGCACGTGCTTCCGCCACCACTTCTCGGAACAACTGATAACAGATGGTGGATGGACTTTTTGCCAGCCCGACACCGTGGCAGTGGCTGCACTCTGTCAACAAAATACGACCAAGCGAATCACGGGTGCGTTTGCGCGTCATTTCAACAAGCCCCAGTTCCGAGAACTGTACGATATGGTTTTTCGCTTTATCCCGTTTCAGTGCCTCTTCCAGAACCTCAATCAGCTTCAGTTTGTTTTGCTCTTCCTGCATATCAATAAAGTCGACCACAATAATGCCACCCAGATTACGCAAGCGAAGCTGGTGTACGATTTCATGCACGGCTTCGAGGTTGGTTTTGAAGCCGGTTTCCTCCATATTCCTGGAGCCGACAAAGGAGCCTGAATTGACATCAATGGCAATTAACGCTTCGGTTTGATCAATAACGATATGGCCGCCGGACTTCAGTGGTACACGCCGTTGCAGCGCCCGTTCCATGGTTTCTTCGACACCATAGACGTCAAAAATCGGACGGTTGCCCGGATAGTAATAGAGTTTCTTGGCGACTTCCGGCATAAAGCGGCGGGCAAATTTTTTCATCGTGTCGTAAGCTTCGCGGGAATCGACATGAATTTTTTCTACTTCAGCGTCGACATAATCGCGCATAACACGCAAATACAGGTTCAGCTCCTTATGAATCATGGAGCCGGGGGCGGAGTTCTTGGCTCTTTTTTCAATATCCGCCCATAATCGCAACAGGAAATCAAGATCCTGGCGCAATTCCGGTTCTTCTTTTCCTTCGGCAACAGTGCGAATAATAATGCCACCTTGTTTCAGGTTCATGGATTTACAGATATTCAGCAGCCGTTCACGTTCAACCGGGTCTTCAAGACGCCTGGCAATACCGATATGATCCAGATTTGGCATATAAACCAGATAACGACCGGGTAAGCCGATCTGGCTGGTCATGCGAGGCCCTTTGGAAGCAATGGGTTCGCGGGATACCTGAACCATCAGATTCTGACCATCCTTGAGAAGGCCGGATATCGGTGGTGCATTGCGGCGAGATGGTGAACTGTCGGCAGTGACAGCTGTGTTGCCTGTTTCGTCAGTTTGTTCCATATCCTCCGTGAAGCTATCGACCTGTTGTTTGGCGGTGGCGATATCTCCGGCATAAAGGAAGCCTGCTTTGTCCATGCCAATATCGATAAAGGCAGCCTGGATACCGGGCAGTACGCGCTGAACGCGACCTTTGTAGATGTTACCTTTCAGGCCGCGTTCACGTTCGATATAAATTTCTTCAGGTTGTCCATTCTCGATACGCGCAATCCGTGTTTCAAACGGCGCCACGTTGACCAGTAATTCTACGCTCATGATGATAATCCCAAAAATAATTTAAGCGTAAGTATTCACCACGAAGCGCACGAAGTACACGAAGAAACTTTAGTCGGGTTTATTTGCCTGCAGTGATTGAAGCTCCGAGAGCATATCGAGGGTGGTGCGAACCGGCAGGCCGATGACATTATCCAGTGGTCCGTCAATGGATTCAATAAAACTGGCCGCGCCGCCTTGCACAGCATATGCACCTGCTTTATCAAGCACATCATTATGAGTCAGATAGATGTCGATTTCGTCTGCACAGACTGTCCTGAAACGGACGCGGGTCGCCACCTGTTGTTGCAGAATCTGTCCATTCAGGCGCACACAGACTCCTGTGATCACCTGATGGTCAGTCCCGGAAAGTTGTTGCAGCATGGTTTTTGCCTGTCTCAGGTCGCGTGGTTGCCCCAGTATATGCTTGCCGATGGCGACCAGTGTATCTGCTGCAATCACAGGCCTTCCCATCGGAGCATTGCAGGCGATGGCCTTTTCCCGACTCAGGCGTTTTACCATGGCATTCACGGATTCACCGGGAAAAGGGGTTTCATCTATGTGGGAAGGTTGTACCTCTACAGCCAGACCGGCACTTTGCAGCAGGGTAAGGCGGCGGGGAGAACGGGAGGCCAGGATGATTTCCATGTGCGTATGATAGCGTTACTTTGCCTTGACGGCACGAGTCGCACGCATACGATGCACAGTCCGTGACTGATTCATCCATTCATACCTCGCTGAAGCGCGCTGTCGAACTGTGCCAATCTGATATGGTTCGGGTGAATGCCTGTATCCATCAGAATTTGCAATCCGATATCATGATGATTCCCGCTATCGGGCATTATATTGTCAACAGTGGTGGCAAGCGGCTACGGCCATTGCTGTGTCTGCTGACGGCACGTTTGTTCGGTTATCGTGGCGATCGTCATATTCCACTTTCCGTGGTGGTTGAATTTATTCATACGGCATCGCTGTTGCATGATGATGTGGTTGATTCATCCGATCAGCGGCGTGGTGCACCATCGGCCAATGGGGTGTGGGGTAATCAGGCATCGGTGCTGGTGGGCGATTATCTCTTTTCGCGCGCATTCCAGATGATGGTGTCTGATGGCGATATGGCGATGCTGAAACTGATGAGCGATGTTACCAATGCGCTGGCCGAAGGAGAAGTTCTGCAGTTGTCGCGTACCTTTCATCTGGAGATGACAGAATCTGAGTGTCTCGAAGTGATTGAACGTAAAACAGCTGTGTTATTCAAGGCAGCCAGTGAGGTGGGGGCCCATGCTGCAGGGCAATCTGCTGAAATAGTGGCAGACATGGCTGAATACGGTATGTGTCTGGGGGTGGCTTTCCAGTTGATGGATGATGCGCTGGATTATCTGGCTGAGGCCGAGGATGCCGGCAAGCCGGTTGGGCATGATCTGGAAGAAGGGAAGATCACCTTGCCTCTGATTTATGCGATGCAGAACGATGAAGAACTGGCAAGCAGGGTTGAGCTAATTGCTGAACGTGGTTCATATGAAAGTGGTGACCGGGAATGGGTGCGTGAACATGTTGCCGCACAGAACGGCTCGGGTTTTGCCATGGCCCGGGCAAAAGATTATGCCGAACGCGCCAAACAATTGTTGCCGGTGCATGCCGATAGAGAAATTCGACAATTGCTGGCTGATCTGGCCGATTTTTCCGCTCACCGCCCTTTTTAAAAACAGTGTACAGGGAACACGCATGGACAGGATGTGAAACAACTTGCCGTGGTTGGCCCATCTTTCTAATATTCGCCGCCTGCTTGTCAGTTCATTAAATTATTAATACGGGGTGTGGCGCAGCCTGGTAGCGCGTACCGTTCGGGACGGTAAGGTCGGAGGTTCGAACCCTCTCACCCCGACCATTTTTCCATTATGTATCCGGTCTGAAGTTGCGATCTGCATCACATAAAGAAAATATTTCCGCTTTAGCCTTCGAGCCTATTTGTAAATCGTTTCTATCGGAGGAAATCATGTCCCCTGTTCATAAGCAGGAAACAAGCGACAGACCAGCCAAGGTACTCACTATTCCCAATCCCTCGCCGCAATTAAGTGAAAATATCAGTGAACATACGGTTGATCTGGCCATTGTGCCGAAAATGGCGGCTTCACGTCCGGCCAGCCGTGTGGATGAAGCGCCGCTTGATCTGGATATTATTATCGAGTCGGTTGCTCAGGCCATTGCCACGACCGAGGATCATTACAAATGTATCATGTTTACCGATCTGGAAAGTTCCACCGAATATAAACGCTCTATGGGACATACCAAGGGATATATGCGCAACCGGCTGTTTTGTGATGCATGCAAGGAAGCTGTTGAGCGATACAATGGTCAGGTTGTCAAACGCCTGGGCGATGGCGTGATGGTCGTATTTGAAAATGCTATTGATGCAGTTCTGGCAGCATTGCTGATCAAGCGAAGCCTTGCAGACGGTCGTAAAACGCTGAAGAAACTGGTTGGCTCGATGAATTACCGCATTGGAATAACATGCGGATATGTCAAGGCAATACCGGGTGATGTCCAGGACTATATCGGTCATGCCATGGACAAGGGGGCGCGGATTCAGGCCGAAGCGTTGCGGAATCAGATATTGATTGATGAAATTGTTTTTGGCCTGATTCATACAAAAATACGGGACTATTCGGGTGATATCCTGATCGGGTCAGCAAGAAATTTGTCGCTGAAAGGTGTGGGCGTAAGTACACTCTATGAGGTTTCACCGAAGAAAATGGGGCTGGAATCAAGTATTTCGACACGTATAAAAAACATGTTCCGCTAAACTCTTCTCTGGGTTTGTAAACCAACACCCATAACGGGCATAGCTAAGGTTGCGAAGCTATCATGGTAATTGCCATCAACGGGGTTCGAGTAATTTACCCGCCACATAGCGAAAGTTTTTCATGTTGCTGGCATGGAATAACAGCATAGCCTGCTCCAGATAAGGAGGATTTTATGAAATATACTATTTCTGTCATGATTATTTTAATGTTATCCGGGTGTGCGACTGCCTATCAGGAACGTACGGCGGCGCAGGGGGCGGTAATTGGAGCAACGGCAGGTGCGGTGATTGGGGCTCAGAGCGGTAACGTGGCAAAAGGTGCCGTGATTGGCGGTGCGTTGGGGGCACTGGCCGGAGCTGTGCTGGCCGAGGGGCGGGAAAATCGGGTTTACAGATCCGGGCCTCGCTATCATCGGCGTGCATGCAACAAAGGTGCAGGATATTTTGGGCGGGCCAATCGTGCCCGGGATATGGACCAAAAAATTTATTTGCTGCGAAAAGGATTGCGCTATTGTCCGAATAATCCCGCTGCCCATAATGATCTCGGCGTTGCATTTGTTTTAAACGGTGATAACGCCTCAGCCAGATCCCATTTCAGACATGCGCTCAGGCTTGATCCGGGCTATTACCCGGCCCGGCGCAATCTGGATCGTTTAAACAGAAACCATCCCCGTCGTGCTGGTCGTTATGGCGAGTATGATCAGGATAGACATGGAAATCAGGATTATAAAAGATACCGTGACGATGATTAGCCCGGCCTGATACAGGTGGCCCTATATCAGGAGACACTGTCGGGAAGCACCCTCTGCATGAGCTCTATGGCCGTGGTTGTTTTATATTCGCCTGCAGACAGTCCGGTATCCTGCAATGACAGGGCGCCAATATGTGTGCGTGTCAGTGCGCTCACATGGTTGCCAACTGCTGCAAACATTCGCCGCACCTGATGATAACGCCCTTCATGCAGAACCAGTGAAACCTCTGTTGTATTTATGATGGACAGTTTTGCTGGTAGACAAGGTTTGTCTTCATCTTCCAGCATCAGTGATCCACTTGCAAAGATTTCCGCTTCGTTACCTTCAAGCGGATGATCCAGCGTAACAGCATAAGTTTTGGAAATATGCATTCTGGGAGTGGTCAGTTGGTGGTTGAGCTGACCGTCATCGGTGACTATGAGCAGTCCCGATGTCTCTTTATCGAGTCTTCCGACACTGGAAAGCGGTGGCTTCCTGTCAATCCAGCGGGCGGGAAAATCGGCATAAATCAGGCGGCCATCCTCTTTACGTGAACATACTGAACCCAGCGGTTTGTGATAGATAATAGTTAAGCCATCGGGGTGATCCAGTTCGGCACCTTCAAGACGAACCTGTTGTGGAACCACTTTCTGGGACGGGGAGGTGGCAGGTTTTCCATCCACCGTTATCCAGCCCTCCTTGACCCAGTAACGCACATCTTTTCTCGCTCCGTATCCGAGATTGGAGAGCAGTTTATCGAGCCGTTCTGTTGTTTTCATCAGCGTATTCCTTGTATGACTTTGAAGCCTTCGGCTTCGATCAATGTCCTGCATTGCTGCAACTCTGATTGAAGCAGTCTCTCATAGGGTAGTTTCCGGTTGGCGACCAGATAGATCTGCCCACCTTTTCTCAGACTTTGACAGGCATGTCGTACAATAGATTTTCCCAATTCCACATCTTGGGACTGGCCGGTGTGGAACGGCGGATTGCAGACGATCCAGTCCAGTTGCTTCGGCAATGAATCATGCACTGCATCTTTCCAATGGTATTGCACGATACCTTCCCAGGGTGCCGTGTTCTGGCGGGCGCAATCAAGCGCCAGTTGGTCCGCATCAAGCAGGTGGATTTTTTTGATATCTACGGGTTTGCTGTCTGTGGTGTTGCGTAGAATATATTCCGCCAGAAAACCATAACCACAGCATAAATCCATGCCGTTTCCACATAATACAGGCAAATTTCTGATCAGCAGGGAAGAGCCGGTATCAGCGTGATCCCAACTGAACAGGCCGGGGCGGGAAAGCATGCCATGGGATTCGATGATGCGGGGGCTGGCATCCTCCAGCCACTGTGCCGCGAGCGGGGCATTGAAGGCGGAGGATTTTCTGGCCGAACACAGACGGCATTTTGATTTGGAGCGTGACGATACGTTTCCAGCCAGTTTTTTCAGTGCTGATTCATAGCTTTTGGCACCATATGCGTTGGCGCATACAAACAGTAATATCCCGTTAATGGATAGCCGGTTCATCGCCTCTGCCATCCAGCCAAGTGTCTGCTGTTTATTCTTGGCAGGCAGTAGCAGTATCAAGTCGTACAAACGGGAAGAATCCGGAAGCGTTGGAGATACAGACATGCCTATGTTTTTGATGGCAGTATATTCGGGTTTGAAATGCTGCTGGAGATCAATCGATTCCATTAATGTTAACAGGGCGTGAGCATGCGCATTGATAATCAATGTTTGCCTTGAAGGCATTTCAAGCGCAGCCTGATATAAGAGTT
>WFUI01000262.1 GCA_015485035.1 Mariprofundus sp. | reverse complement strand
TTGCCCGGCATCACCAGTTGAACGCGAAACCCCATGCTCGCACCAATCATGGCCAGCGCGATACCGGTATTGCCGCTGGTTGAATCGAGAATCACCTTATCAGGGCGAAGCAAGCCCTTCTTCAAACCATCCCGAATCATCCACAGTGCAGGGCGATCCTTGACCGAACCACCGGGGTTAAAGCGCTCCAGCTTGGCATGAATACGGATATTTTCAGGCAGATGGCTGGTGATATGCTGAATTTGTGCCATGGGCGTGTTACCGATCAAATCAAGAATTGTTGTCAAATTACATCACCCTTGCCTCTATGAAATCAGGGCGAATGATGGCAGATCATCGGGTCTTGCCAAGCATGTTCAGTATTTCTCGTTCATCTCCTTCCCTAAAAGGCCAGCATCGCGTTTCCATATCGCTTAAAAAATCACGCAACCTGAACACATCCACACCCATCTGGCGCAAATTTCTCAATGTCGTCGCAGTGTTTCGTTTGGCCAGTCTCTCGCCGCCCTGATCGCACAGCAACCGGTGGTGAAGGTATACCGGTTCAGGTAATCCGAGCAGCTTTTGTAACAGACGATGAATGCCGGTGCTGTCCTTCAAATCCTGACCGCGAATAATATGGCTGATGTTCTGCAAGGCATCATCAACAACCACGGCGAGATGATAGCTGAAATCGATATCCTTGCGCCCAATGATGATATCATGATCAATATTGGCTGTATGAAGGCATCCTGATCCATCCCTCCAGCTGATGTCTTCTCCAGCCAATACCATGGCCTTGTCGATATTCAGGCGCCAGGCAAACGGCTCGTGTTGCATGCGGTCATGCTGTTCATTCTCCGACAGGTTCCTGCACATACCTGGATACAATGTTGTGACTTCTCCGGCATGCGGAGCTGAAGACATACGCATGATTTCCTGCTGAATCTGTCTACGGGTGCAGAAACACGGGTAAATCACGCCCATCTCCCTGAGTGTGTGGATAGCCTGCTGGTAATCCTGCAAATGCCGGCTCTGAAACCTGACCTGTGGCAGCCAGCTCAACCCCAGCCAGCGCAAATCTTCAATGATAGCATCGGCAAATTCAGAACGACATCGGGTATGATCGATATCTTCAATACGCAACAGTAATTCTGCATGATATTTTTCTGCCCACGCCTGACATCTGAGGGCCGAGTATGCATTGCCAACATGCAACAGCCCGGTCGGACTGGGTGCAAAACGAGTACGATAGCACATCTTTTAAACAGACCTGCTCAACAACAGCACTACTATTGCGTGGCCGGAGGAGATGTTGGCGGCAAAATCAGGGGCTGGCCTTCCTGAACACGCTCGGGCCGCATGAGCATCTTGATTTCATCATTCATGGCCAGCACAAGGTCATCGTGCGGCACCAGCGTCAGGCCTTCGCGAATCACAGTGATCGGCTGCACACCATGCTGAATGCGCACATCCGCCATGCGGTAACCGATCAGGGGAGAATCCGGTTCGATGCGAAGGGATTCATAAATCAGGCGCTTGCGGTAAGCCTGATCATTCCAGTAGGTAAATTGATAGGGCTTGGCGAACAGCCGTTTTGCCTGTAACTGGTGAATCATGCTGGCATGTTTCACCTCATCCTGCTCCTGCAGGGTGACGTAGATTTCCGGAATATGGAAGTTTTCATGCGCCAGTCGCGCTATTAACAGGTTATGATCCGATGATCCGGTCATAATCAGGGTACAGCCGATTTCTTCGGCATGGATGATTTCCCAGTACAATGGATCCAGTGCATTGCCGCACACGGCATCATAACCTGAATGTTTCAAACTGCTGATCACTTCAGAATTCAGATCCAGAAACCTGACTTCACGATCTTCACCCAGCGCCCGGCCAACTTCCGCACCGATCTGCCCGCCACCGATAATCAGGACCGAACGTTCATCTCCACCCTCAATGGACAACAACCGCTTCAACGGCCCGGCCAGCAGACTGTAGCCAAGCACGGATACGATAATGATGATATACACCAGAGCCATCAGCATCTCACTCTGGGGATAGTTGTTTTCCTGCAGAATAAGTACAAACAGGGAGGTGATGCCTGCCGCCACCACCCCGCGTGGCGCCATGCCTGCCAGATACAGGCTTTCGCGGATTGATAACCTGCTACCGCAGGTGGACAGAAATACAATCAGAGGCCTCACGGCAGCGGCCAGAATGACAAATAACAACATCCCCTGCCACAGATAGGAATACATGACCGATAAATCCATATTGGCGGCCAGCAGTACAAACAAAACCGAAATCAGCAGCATCGACAGACTGCCTTTGAAATGCTTCAGGCGCTGGATATCATGCACTTCCATGCGCTGCAACACCGCCCCCATCATCAGCATGGTGAGAAGCCCTGCCTGCGAACTGATCGAGTCGGCCAGTAAAAACATGCCCCAGGCGCTTGTCAGTGTCAGCACGGTACGAATTTCAAAATCCTTGGCCCAAAGGCTGGTCAACAACCAAGCCAGCATGCGCCCCCCGGCTATACCCAGCACAGCACCAACGATCAGTTTATAAAGAATATCCTGTGCAATCGCTGCAGCATTCATATTCAGCGTCAGGGTCAGCTGCAAAAGCACAATGGCCAGAATAGCCCCGATAACGTCAATCAGCATGGCTTCAGCTGTCAATACATGACTGACATGCCGGCCCAGCCGCATTTGTCGGACAATCGGCAGGATAACGGTTGGTCCGCCAACAGAAACCAGCGCCCCGAACAACAGCGCCAGAAGCCAGTCCATGTCCAGAATAATATGCGCTGCCGCACCTCCAATCAGCATCGTTAACAGCGGCCCGAGAATCACCAGTCTGCCGACTACCCAACCGTTTTCACGCAGGGCTTTCAGATTCAGATTGAGCCCTCCTTCAAACAGAATGATGGCCAACCCCAGCTCAATCAGCGCATGCAATGCCGGCTGAATCGTCTCGACATGCAGGATATGAAGCCCGAACGGCCCCAGCGACATGCCGGCCAGCAACCAAAGCAAAATGGGAGGGAAACGGAAACGACTGGCCACCATTTGCGCAGCCGTGGCAATGATGACAGCAACGATAAATGTTGTGGTCGGGTTAGCAGTCTCGGGAAACATCGCCAATGAGAATGCCGCGAACATGATAGAACGGCAAGTCATGGGTTTTATTTGTACCCAGGCATACACAATTGCCGACAGCCTCAGGGGCCGTATGCTTCCGGGCTGCTGAAATGCTATGCTTCGCCCCGCTGTCCGACCCGGTTGCTTCGCATGGGCAGCAGACAAGGCAGGGGAACCCATAATATCAAATACATAAGTGTTTGATATTGGCGGCCCGGTGCGGGTCGCCCGAATACCCGAGATTAGAAGAAACAGGTGAACAGATGACTGTAAATAAATATTTCCCGCCCGCGGCTGAGCGCCCGCGGCCAGTATTATTGATTGTAATGGATGGATGGGGTCTGGGTTCCGGAGGGGAAGCGGATGCAATTGCGCAGGCGCATACCCCTAACGTGGATCGATTGTGGAAGAACTATGCCCACACCCGCCTGCTCACACACGGGCACAATGTCGGGCTGCCATCGGAAAAGGATATGGGCGGCTCTGAAGTAGGGCATCTGACGATGGGAGCCGGCATGGTTCTGGAACAGGGTCCCACGCGCATCAACAATGCCATCGCAGACGGTTCATTTTACCAGTCCGAAGCATTACAGCAGATAAAAGAATCTGTCGAAAAAAGCGGGACACTGCATCTGATCGGCTTGCTCTCCGATGGTAATATCCATTCACATTTAAGCCATTTCCGGGCGATGATCGATTTTGCCTTTGAATCCGGCATCAAAAAGCTGCGCATTCATGCACTGCTCGACGGGCGCGATGTCGGCATCCAGACCGCGCAAAAATATGTATTTGAACTGGAAGAGGATTTTACCTTTATCAACAGCCACGAAGGTTTTGAATACGCCTTCGCTTCGGGTGGTGGCCGTGAAGTCATTGTCATGGATCGCGACCACAACTGGGCCAAGGTGGCCGAAGGCTGGAATCTGATGGTACACGGCAAGGGAGAACACCGGTTCCCGTCCATGCTTGCTGCCATCGAACATTTCAGATCGGAACAACCGGGCCTGGTCGATCAGGATATGCCGGGCTTTGTCATTGTGGATCATGAGGACAATCCGGTCGGTGTGATTGCCGATGGCGATGCTGTGGTGATGATGAATTTCAGAGGCGATCGCGCCATTGAAATCACCGAGGCCTTTGAACTGGATGAATTTAACGGGTTTGATCGCGGTAAACGTCCGGATATTACCTATGCCGGCATGATGGTATATGACGAGGACAGAAACCTCCCGGCCCTGCAACTGATGGGGCCAACCAAGGTGGAAAACCCTTTCGGTAAACGCATTCTTGAGTTGGGCATCAAGCAGTTCCGCCTGACTGAAACGCAGAAATATCCGCATGTCACTTTCTTTTTCAACGGCGGCTATCGCAAACCGCTGGATGATACGATGGAGGATTATATTCTCATACCATCGGACAAGGGCATGTCTTTTGCCGCGGCACCCCAGATGAAAGCAGTCGAAATTGCTGATAAAGCCATCGAATTAATTGAAAGCGGTCAATATGGCTTCGGACTGATCAATTTTGCCAATGCCGATATGGTTGGTCATTGCGGACAGATTGCACCGGCAATTGAAGCGATTGAGGCCGTTGATACCGCGGTGGGCCGCATTGTCGAGGCATTGGAAAAAGCCCGGGGGTACGCCCTGATCACTGCCGACCATGGCAATGCAGAAGAAATGCTGGTCATGACAAAAGATGGTGGCACTGAGCCTTCGACCAAACATTCCACCAATCCTGTACCCTGCATCCTGTTTGATCCGGACTATGATGGAAGCTACACATTACGACAGCCACAGAACAATGCACCGGGCCTGTCACATCTCGCTGCCACACTATTTGAAATCATGGGCTATGATGCACCCGATGATCTGAATCACTCCTTGATCGAGCCGGCCTGATCCACACCAGCCCGGCGCAAACTTTGCACTGTTTGCGGACAATTCAGGGTTGCAGCCCTGCCTGATTTTGGTGATGATAGGTTTCGAGTTTGCATTGATCGGGAGTGAAATATGGATCAACTGGATCAAATCACATCAATTCTCGCTCTGACTATGGGCGCGGCCTGGGCCAGCGGCATCAATTTATATGCCGCCATTCTGATGCTGGGCATGATGGGCATAACCGGCAATATCGATCTGCCTCCCGGTCTGCAAATCCTGACTGATCCGATGGTGCTGTTCGCTGCCGGCACCATGTATATCGTCGAATTTGTTGCCGATAAAATTCCCGGTGTTGATTCAACCTGGGATGTATTGCACACGTTTGTGCGTATTCCGGCCGGAGCCATGCTTGCTGCCGGTGCGGTAGGCGATGTGACGCCGGCCCTGGCACTTGCCGCAGGCATTATGGGGGGCGGACTGGCAGCCACAACGCATGTCACCAAAGCCGGCTCCCGGGCTCTGATCAACACGTCACCGGAGCCGTTTTCCAACTGGGCAGCATCAATTTCAGAGGATCTTGCAGTATTTGGTGGTTTGTGGGCGGCACTGCATCACCCGACCCTGTTCGTTGTCTTTATGATTCTGTTTATTCTGCTGATGGTCTGGCTGTTACCGAAACTGTGGCGCGGTATCAAAACCGTATTCAGGAAGCTGCGTGTTTTCTTCGGTGGTAAAGATAAACCGCTTGCGCCCGGTCCCGAACCACGTGGGACAACAACACATCCGATTCAGGCAGAATCCGGCTCTGAACCCCCTGACAAACCCTAGGAGTCTATCGGGCTTATGAGAAACCTACTGCGCGGCAGACTCCTAGCCGGATCAGCCGGCTGAAACTGCCCGGGAATGCACTGTTTCAGAGGCCCACTAAGTCCCTCTAAGCTCTGGACAGAGTGAGTATAAAACCGAATCCCGTCAGCAGGGCAGCAAATATCATGATCGGGGTTGATGCCTGATGTGCCGCAGACCATGCCAGCCATGCACCGCCCGAGGCGATCAGCATCGCGCCGATGACAATAGGCAGACGGGATGGCTCTGAATGAAAGCTGACGTTTCCCTCTTCTATACGAGACAGCACGCCATCGATTTTTTCAGGCAGGCGCATCCAGTCGCGCAACTGATCGCGCAATTCCCCGGCGATCGCTTCGGTTTTGCCCACCGGCCCCATATGGCGTGTTACCCAGGACGTAATCAATGGCCGTGCCAGCATCCAGATATTAACCTGATCAGCCAGTTCTCGGGCTACACCCTCAATCACCACCATGGTTTTCTGCAGCAGCAGCAACTCCGGCTGTGTTTCCATTTTAAAACGTTCGGTAACTGCAAACATGCTCAGCAGCAGTTCTGCAATGGAAATATCGGCCAGCGGGCGATTGAAAATCGGCACGGCAATTTCCCGCAAGGCATCTTCAAAGGCGGAGATATCGGTATCCGCCGGCACATAACCGGCTTCCACATGCACTTCGGCAGAGCGTCTGTAATCTTCTTGCAGAAAGGCCACCAGCATTTCACCGATATAACGTCGTGATTTGATATCGAGCCGGCCAACAATGCCGAAATCCACCAGCACAATATCGCCATTTTCAGCCACAAATATATTGCCCGGATGCATATCGGCATGGAAATATCCATCGACGAACACCATGTGAAAGAACAGGATCGCGGCCCGCTCGCACAGCTTCAGACAATCGTGCCCGGCTGCTTCCAGTGCCTGTCTTTCATCGATGGGAAGGCCTGAAATCCGCTCGGTGGTCAACACCTCGTGATGGGTATATTCCCACAACACATCCGGCACGCGTACGCCTTCCAGCTCTGCAAAATTTTCGGCAAAACGGCTGGCATGAGCGGCCTCGGCACGCAAATTCAGTTCGCCCCGAATCGTGGTGGCAAACTCCTCGATGACGCGGGGGGCTTTTAAACGACGGTACTCGCTGAAATAGCGGTCAAACAGCGATGCCAGCAGCTTGAGAATAGCCAGATCCGATTCAATGGTTTTACTGATATGATCGCGACGTACCTTGACTGCCACACGCCGGCCATCTTTCAATTCGGCAAAATGCACCTGCGCAATGGAAGCCGCTGCGATCGGCTGTTCATCAAACGAGGCAAAAACACCGTCTTCACCGGTCAGCGGTTTTTTGAAACTGCGCTCCAGAACCCTGCATACCCGGTCGAACGGCTCCGGCGGCACATCGTCCTGCAGCTTTTTGAGTTCCAGCGCGACATCCATCGGCAACAGATCCACACGGGTGGAAAGCATCTGGCCGAACTTGATAAAGGTCGGCCCCAGTTGTTCCAGAACCAGCCGGATCTGCGGACCCAGATCCTTGGGCAATTCATCGCCGCGAAACAGTTGCACCAGCCAGACATAGGGATAAAACAACCGCATCCGTACAGCCAGTGCCGCCAGACCATGTGTAGCCAGAATATGGCCGATACGCATCAGACGCAGATTTCGGCGAATATTGGCAGGCAATCTCATAACATGCCCATAAACTATTGTTCCGCCTGGTCGGACAGATAATGCTCCAGTTTATGTTCCAGGCGGGTCACCTTTCCCTTGGTACGGGAAATCTGATGGGCAAGGTGCTCAACTCCGGCCTGCCATGCCTGCAAACGCTCGCCATCCGGAATATCCATATCCCGCAGGCTGTTGCTTACGGCCTGCCGGGAAGAATCAGCCAGCTTCTGCTCGGCCTCAACCAGTGCATGCGCTGCACGCGCCACCCTTGAACCGAAAAAATCGCCGAATGCAGAGCGCAATTCGCGTTCCCAGTCCAGATCGGCTGCAGCAAACAGTTTTTTGAAACGCAACATGGCGTCGGAATCGCCGGATAATTTCAAAACCTGCTGAAAAACCAGATCATCCGGATCTTCATGGCCGAAACACATGCGGGCAAAACCGCCCGTGGTGGCACTCAGGCGGACATCCACGTCGTTACCGGAACTGGCCTGATAGGAAGAGTGCACCCAGGCCTTGCCTCGCGAAAAACCGAGAAACATAATGGCATTGGTATCCCGCACATGGATACGGAAAACACGACCCTCCAGGTCATTCAGATACGGTTTCAGTGATTCATCGCGCGAAAACACCAGATCGAGAACCGTACTCATCACCACACATTGCACCGGCACCGGAATCAACCGCAGTGGTAAAAACATCACACTCATGGAACTAAAACCGCCTTCCAAATTTATAAAGCCTCATCTGTGAACGATCCATATTCACGGCCCTCATCCGCACAGCAGGTGCGGCTTTAGCAAGCATCCATCAAAATACGTCTGAACGGATGCGTCAAAGGGCGAAGACAGGATGCCCTGAACCCACATTAAATTTTATATCCCCTGTGTAAAGCAACAATACCGCCGCTCATATTCTCGTGTTTGACCAGCTCAAAACCGGCACCACGAATCAGTTTTTCGAAGCGCCCCTGATCAGGGAAGCGGCGAATGGACTCAACCAGATACTGATAGGAATCACGATCGCCCGTTACTTTTTCACCGATCAGCGGAATGACATTAAAAGAGAACGCATCATAAACAACATCCAGGCCCGGTAATACCGGACGCGAGAATTCCAGGCACATGAACTGACCACCCGGTTTGAGTACGCGATAAAACTCAGCCAGTCCTGCTTCGATATCAAGAAAATTACGAATGCCAAAAGCAATCGTCACGCAATCGAAACTGTTATCGGCAAAAGCGAGTTTGGTACCATCGGACTGAATGCAGTCGGCCCGGCCGGGCAACAGGCCCGCATCGATGACCCGCCTCGCACCTTCAGCCAGCATCGGGCCGTTCAGATCGGTCAGCACAACGCGGCCTGCCGGCCCCATCTTCGTGGCCAGACCAATAGCAATATCTCCGGATCCGGCTGCCACATCGAGCACCCGGCTGCCCGCGCCGATAGCTGCCGCAGCAATCATGCGCCGTTTCCAACAGCGATGCATACCGCCGCTCATCAGATCGTTCATCAAATCATACTGGCTGGCAACGGAGGAAAATACGCCCATCACGCGCTGCACCTTTTCACTTCCGCTCACCGTCTCATAACCGAAATGGGTCGGAGACGAGCGGGTGGATGAATCTCCCTGTGAGGAATTGTCCGCATTGGTTTTATGGTTTAGGTCATTCATGAGTTGCGCATCGTATCAGGCCGGAGCCCCCTCTCCAAACAAAGCTTGAATATCCACTGAACCCGGTCCCTTCCGGTGCATATTCTGTGGATAAGCCGTGAATAGATTGTGTGAGACAAGGCACTACAGCTAGTGGCTGGTGAATACTTGACACCCAAGATATAGTGCCTAAACTGGCCGCCGGGATTTCTGAATCACGAGGGACCACGACATATCCAGGGAGAGCTGCATGAACGCACACACGCATGCCGTAAATATTGCATCGGTTGAAAATACTGAAGATGAGGCCACTGCTGATATCGGATTTCAACCGGCATCGGAAGATATCTGGGATAAAAAATATCGTCTGAAAGACAAACATGGCGAAGCTGTGGATGCGAATATCCAGGGCACCTATGATCGTGTCGCCCTGGCGCTGGCCGAGGTCGAAGATGAGGACAAACGCGAGTTCTGGCATAACCGTTTCGTCTGGGCACTGGCCAACGGCGCAATCCCTGCCGGTCGCATCATGTCCAATGCCGGTGCGCAGGCCCACAAACCGGCCACCTCCACGATCAATTGTACTGTTTCCGGTACTGTCCCCGATTCGATGGA
>WFUI01000261.1 GCA_015485035.1 Mariprofundus sp. | reverse complement strand
TACGGCACCGTACTGATTTGAATAAGCAGTGGGCTGTTGAAGTTCTTGCTCAGGTCGGGCGCGATCCCTTTGCACGATTATCCAGACGCACGCTATTGGGTGGTGGCCTGCGTTTAACTGCCTTTGAGAAAGCAGGTGTTGCTGCCGTATATATTGGGCTGGGTGGTTTTTATGAGCACGAGCGATTGCGTGTCACAGCCACCACCAATGATACAAGCTCACGATTATGGCGCAGCAGTAATTATCTGGTGGTCAAACGTCGATTCAACGAACAACTGCGCATAAACTGCACCACCTATTATCAGCCGGCTATAAGTCAATTGAACGATTACCGCCTGCTCGAAGAGATGTCAGCATATGTGAAAATCATGGATAATATTGACCTTAAACTATCGCTTGATTTCACCTACGATGCAAAACCGCCTCAGACCGTTAAATCAATTGATTTGCGATATAGCAGCGGCCTGGAGCTGCGCTTTTGATCAGGGCATATTCACCTTAATTCTACCCGGGCCAGACAGCTTCATGGCTTGCTGGGCAGAGGGCTCAATCAAGGCATCAGTAACTGGAAATCGTAACGAGGTTCCAAACACCACATCCGCCACCCTATCTGCATAATTGATCAATTATCTTTAATTTACTATATCCGGATATACAGATATAGTTTGGCATGTCTGGAGGTGTACATGTCATCCGTAAATAAAAAAACCATGGGACTCTTCGCGCGTTATCTGACCGTGTGGGTTTTTCTCTGTATTATTACAGGTATTGGACTGGGTACATTATTCCCACCTGTTTTCCATACTTTGGGCGGTATGGAAGTAGCACACATCAATCTGCCGGTCGCCCTGCTGATCTGGGCCATGATTTTCCCCATGCTGCTTAAAATCGACTATTCCTCCCTGCATGAAGTCTGGCACCACCGCCGCGGGATCGGAGTGACTCTGGGCATCAACTGGCTGGTCAAACCATTTTCGATGGCGCTGCTCGGCTGGCTGTTTCTGGGGCATCTGTTCGCCCCCCTGCTTGATGCAGGCAAAATTCCGGAATACATCGCCGGTCTGATTCTGCTCGCTGCCGCACCGTGCACGGCGATGGTGTTTGTCTGGTCACGACTGGTGGGCGGCCACCCCCAGTTCACGCTTTCCCAGGTGGCGCTGAATGATGTGATTATGATCTTTGCCTTTGCTCCGATTGTCGGTCTGCTGCTCGGTGTGGCATCGATTACCGTGCCGTGGGACACGCTGTTGCTCTCTGTGCTGCTGTATATCGTGATTCCGGTAATCCTGGCCTATATCACCCGCAACATTCTGCTGGCCAAAAACAGGCTGGATGATGTATTGCACATCATGGATCCGGTTTCGATGGCTGCACTGCTGGTGACGGTGGTATTATTGTTTGGGTTTCAGGGGGAACAGATTCTGTCCCAGCCGCTGGTGATTCTGTTACTGGCTGTTCCGATTACCATTCAGGTCTATTTCAATGCCATGCTCGCTTACTGGCTGAACCGCAAGCTGGGTGTGGCCCACTGCATTGCAGGCCCATCGGCATTGATCGGCGCATCCAATTTTTTCGAGCTGGCCGTCGCAGCTGCCATTGCCCTGTTCGGCTTTGAATCGGGTGCCGCACTGGCCACGGTGGTCGGCGTACTGGTGGAAGTGCCGGTGATGCTGTCGGTGGCGGCAATCGTCAACCGTAGCAAAGGGTGGTATGAGCGCAACAACAGTAATGCCATCAGGAAGGCAGATTCAGAGTAAAGCATGCATAATTATTGGAGGGTCTCATGACAATTAAAGTTCTGTTTCTATGCACCGGAAATTCAGCGCGATCACAAATGGCTGAACATATTTTACGCGAACTTGGCGGCGACCATTTTGAAGCATATAGCGCCGGCACACACCCTCGCGCTGTCCACCCCATGACAATCAAAGTGCTGGATGAGGTGCAAATCGATGCCTCACATGCCAGAAGTAAAAGCATGGACGAGTTTGCGGATCAGAAATTCGACTACATCATCACCGTTTGCAACAAAGCCAAGGATGCCTGCCCGACTTTTCCAGATGATACGCAACGCATTCACTGGGGCTTTGACGACCCGGCTGCCTTTGAAAACAGTGAAGAGGAAATGCTGAAATTATTCAGGCAGGTTTATATAGAAATGGTAGGTCGCATTCGTCCGTGGATTGCGGCAGTTGATAAACAGGGGGTAATATCATGACCATCAACATTGGCATCAATGGCTTCGGCCGTATGGGCAGGCTGGGCTTTCGCGTCGGCTGGGAATCGAATGCATTCGACATTGTGCAGATCAATGAGATTGCCACCGATAGCGCAGGCTCGGCCCACCTGCTCAAATTCGATTCGGTGCATGGCCGCTGGGGGCATGATTGTGGTGGTAAAGACAATACCATGCGCGTGGACGGGCAGCCGCTCACCTACTCATCCAACCAGTCAATCTCCGACACTGACTGGTCGGGATGCGATATTGTGATCGAATCAACCGGCAAGTTCCGCAAAGTCGAGCAGCTTCAGGCATACTTCGATCAGGGCGTCAAAAAGGTGATCGTGGCCGCGCCCGTTGAGGGTGCGCTCAACATCGTCTACGGCGTCAATGATTATCTCTACGATGCGGCCGTGAACCACCTGCTCACGGCCGCATCGTGCACCACCAACTGCCTGGCACCGATCGTGAAAGTGATGCATGAGCAGATCGGCATTAAACACGGCTCGATGACCACGATTCACGACATCACCAACACGCAGACGATTATCGACAAGGGACACAAGGATCTGCGTCGGGCGCGGGCCTGCGGCCAGTCGCTGATCCCCACCTCGACCGGCTCGGCCAAAGCTATCACAAAAATTTTTCCGGAGCTGGAAGGAAAACTCAACGGCCATGCCGTGCGCGTGCCGCTGCTCAATGCGTCACTGACCGATTTTGTGTTCGAAGCGGTGCGCGAAACGAGCGTTGACGAGGTCAACACGCTGTTTCGTGAAGCCTCCGAAAACGCCCTGCAAGGCATTCTCGGCTATGAAGAGCGACCGCTGGTTTCCGCCGACTACGCCAACGATCCGCGCTCATCAATTGTCGATGCACTTTCGACGATGGTGGTCAACGGCACGCAGGTGAAAATCTATGCCTGGTACGATAACGAATGGGGCTATGTGAACCGCATGATAGAGCTGGCCGCCACAGTGGCCCGGTCGCTGTAGTTCTCTCAACCGGACGCCAGCGCATCATGGAACAGAACTTCCGTAATTACCTGACCATCACCGGTGGCTACTGGGCATTTACCATCACTGATGGTGCCATCCGCATGCTGGTGGTACTCTATTTTTATCAGCTTGGTTACAACCCGCTGGAAATCGCCATGCTGTTTCTGTTTTATGAATTTTTCGGCATCGTCACCAATCTGCTCGGCGGCTGGCTGGGGGCGCGCATCGGCCTGAACCGGATCATGCATATCGGCATGATATTGCAGATCGCAGCGCTGCTGATGCTCACCGTGCCGGCGGCATGGTTAAGCGTTCCGTTTGTGATGGCGGCGCAGGCGCTCTCCGGCATCGCCAAGGATCTGAATAAAATGAGTGCCAAGGCGGGCGTCAAACTGTTCGTGCCGACCCAAGGCAACCCGAACAGTAACTCAGGCAGCTCAGACGGCGATAGCAAACTGTTCCGCTGGGTGGCGATGTTAACCGGCTCGAAAAATGCGCTCAAAGGCGCCGGCTTTTTTGTCGGAGGAGCTCTGCTGGCATGGGTGGGTTTCCGGGGCGCTCTGATCATACTGGCCGCCATGCTCAGCATCGCCCTGCTGATCACCTGGCTGCTGTTGCCGCCGGAGATGGGTAAAACCAGAACCAAAACAAAATTCTCGGCAATATTCTCCAAATCGCCAGCCATTAACTACCTCTCTGCGGCGCGCTTTTTCCTGTTCGGCGCACGCGATGTCTGGTTCGTGGTCGGTTTGCCGGTATTTATGGTCGCAGAACTGGGATGGAGTTTTACGCAGGTCGGCAGCTTCTTCGCCTTGTGGGTGATCGGCTACGGCATCGTGCAGGCCGCCGCCCCCGGTCTGCTAAGGTGTATCTCCGGCCCCCCGGACGAGCGCATGGTGGCGGTCTGGGCCTTCATACTGGCCGCCGTGCCGGTGCTGATCGTCTGGCTGCTGCAATCGGAGTTTAGCGTCACCGCAAGCATCGTCGGCGGACTGGCGCTGTTTGGTTTCATCTTCGCTGTCAACTCGGCCGCCCACTCTTACCTGATTGTCTCGTGGAGCAATCATGAAAAAGTAAGCATGAATGTCGGCTTCTACTACATGGCCAATGCCGGCGGCCGGCTGGCCGGCACTGTGCTCTCGGGGCTGATTTACCAGAGCATGGGGCTCACCGGCTGCCTCTGGTTCTCCAGCACCTTTCTGATTACCGCTGCACTGATCTCGCTCCGTTTACCTCGCACAGCATCTCTGTAAGGCGTATGATTTCCCTGCGACCAAGGCGGTCGTTAGTGGGGGGTAAACCATGACAACACGCGTTCTGTTTTTATGCACCGGCAATTCCTGTCGTTCACAGATGGCTGAAGGCTGGCTAAAACAACTGGGTGGTGATCACTACGAGGTGTTTTCAGCCGGTATTGAAGCGCATGGTAAAAACCCGCGCGCTATTACAGTGATGCAGGAAGCCGGCGTGGATATATCCGGGCAGGAGTCAGAAATCCTTGACCCCGAACTTCTGAAGACGATCGATTTACTGGTCACTGTATGCGGCCATGCCGACGAGCATTGCCCGGTGGTTCCGGCCACCTGTGAAAAACAGCATTGGCCGTTCGACGATCCGGCCAAGGCTACCGGCAGCAAAGAGGAAATCATGGATGAGTTCCGCCGCGTGCGCGATCAGATCAAAACACGCATCGAAGCGTTTATCCGGACAAACCCGTAGTTCAAACTAACGAAATATTCATCGCTTCAATGCGGTGAATATTTCGTTAATGCAGATGGATAATGTGATTGCGGTCAGGGCCCGTGGACAGCATCGCTATCGGGCATTCGCACACCTCTTCGATACGTTTGAGCAATGTGACAGCATTGGCCGGCAACTGATCCATTGAAGTCGCACCAAAGGTGTTCTCGCTCCAGCCCGGCAGGGTTTCATAAATCGGAACCACTGCATCCAGCTGATTACAGCAGGCCGGAATGGACTCCAGACGTTCACCGTTCAGCTCATAAGCCACGCACAGTTTTACTTCTTCCAGGCCATCCAGCACATCCAGCTTGGTAATCGCCAGCCCTGTCACACCATTAATCCGTACGGCATGCTGAACCACCGGCCCGTCAAACCAGCCTGTACGACGCGGACGACCTGTGGTGGCACCGAATTCCTGACCGCGTTCAGCCATATGTTTGCCGGACGGGCAGTTCATACCTTCGGCATTGTACAATTCTGTCGGGAACGGGCCCGAACCGACACGGGTGGTATATGCCTTGCAGATACCCAGCACCTCATCGACCTGACCGGGACCAACACCCAAACCGGCCAGCGCAGCACCAGCTACGGTATTCGATGATGTCACATACGGATATGTACCATGATCGACATCCAGCATCGAACCCTGCGCACCTTCATACAATACACTGTCACCGGCTTTGATATGGCGTTGCAGAATCAGCGGCACATCGGCAGCCAGCGGCAACAGGCGCTCACGCGCCAGATCCAGCGCTTTGTCCACATCTTCGCGTGAAATCATTTCTGCTTTCAGATACTCCACCAGCATGAAATTGACATATTCGAGATTGGCATCAATGCGTGCATTCAAATCATCTGATTTCAAATCAATCAGGCGAATACCGCGCCGGGCGGTCTTGTCTTCATAACACGGGCCGATTCCCTTGCCTGTCGTACCGATTTTATCCTTGCCTTTGGCTGCTTCACGCGCTGCATCCAGCGCCCGGTGATAAGGCAAAATCAACTGGCAACGCTCGGAAATTTTCAAACGTTCGGACACCGGAATACCTGCTTTAATCAGCGTATCCATCTCTTCAACCAGGTGGAATGGATCCACCACAGTACCGTTACCAATCAGGCAGGCTGTATTCTCATGCAGGATACCGGACGGGATATGATTCAGGACGGTTTTCTGATCACCAATCACCAGCGTATGACCGGCATTCGGCCCCCCCTGAAAACGGGCCACCACATCCACATCGGGGGTCAGCAGATCAACAATCTTGCCCTTACCCTCATCACCCCACTGAATTCCAATCGCTACAGTATTCGTCATATCAACCCCACAAACCTGAACCACGAAGGCACAAAGGCACAAAGGTAAACCATACAGAGTCTGTACTTTCTTTGTGTCTTTGCGTCTTTGTGGTTAAATCTTACCCTGCGTTAATCAGCGTCCACAAATCACATGAAAAACCGGTCGCCGGCATATCCCTGCCGTGCGCCGCCATCATCGCATCATAACGACCACCATGCAGCAATGCCTGAGCCACGCCGGGTGCAAAACCGGCAAACAGGATGCCACTGTGATACAAAAAACGTGGCATTACAGCAGCGTCAGCATAGACACTTACATGGCCTTCCAGCTCTTCACCCAGTTCTTTAATCAAACTTAGTAACTCGTTGGCAGCATGATCAAAATCATCATTTATCAGCCCGATATAGG
>WFUI01000260.1 GCA_015485035.1 Mariprofundus sp. | reverse complement strand
GTGCTCGATTATCTGTTTTTGACTACTCAGCTGAGTTTACTGGGGCATGATGCCTTTCATACCATCCTGTCCGGCCAGCTGGATCAGCCGGCCGATCTGCATCTTCAGCGACTCTATCTGGATCAGATGGAATCATCCCGGCAACTGTTTGCGCAATTTGCATTGCATCCGGCCTGATACAACGCCATATTCACGGTATCTGACCATGGAAAGCAGATGATTTCAGGGGGTACCATGCTGAAGCGATTAAGCCTGGCGCATTTGGGGATTCTGGTGGGGGTTTTGTACTGGCCTGCTGAAGCCCTGATCCACGACTTTATCTTTGGACAGGGTAGTTTTATGGAGAATCTGCTCGGTTCTGATCCGAATGAATTATGGATGCGTACGCTGATTTCAGCCATGTTTATCGGTTTTGGTATCCATGCCCGCAGAACCGTTGCCCATCAAGAGAAACTGCAGGAGCAGTTGCGCAAGAAAAGTGAACGGCTGCACCAGATTATTGATTGCACCTATGATGCCTATGTAAGCATGGATAGAAACGGGGTGATTAACGGCTGGAACCGGAGTGCGGAAGCACTGTTCGGCTGGCCCAGAAACAAAATTATAGGGCAACAGCTCGATGTTATTATCCCCGAACGTTTGCGTGACGATCACCATCAGGGTGTACAGCGTTATCAACAGGACAGCATCGGGCCATGGTTATATAAACCGGTTCGCACCCAGGCGCTTCACCAGGATGGTTTCGAGTTTTCGATTGAAATGGTTGTGACACCGATCAAATCGGATGGTGCAGAGGAGTTTTTCGCTTTTATTCGCGAACAGGATAATTGATATTTTCCTTGCCGGAGGGGCGTTAATTCATCGTATTCTGAGGGGATCAGTGTATTCCTGAATATGAATCCATAGAAATAACAAAGGTGCAGAACATGAAACCCGTAGTGATGATGTATGGTATTCCCAATTGCGATACCATTAAAAAAGCCAGAGCCTGGCTGGACAGCCATGGAATTCCCTGGCAATTCCATGATTATAAAAAAGAAGGCGTCGATGCAGCACAGCTGAGCCACTGGGTTGAGCAGCTTGGTTGGGAAGCCTTATTGAACAAGCGCGGTACAACCTGGAGAAAACTGGCGGATGCGGATAAAGAGGGAATCAACCGTGAGCGGGCAATCTTATTAATGTGCGAAAATCCGTCGATGATTAAACGCCCTGTACTCATAGTCGCTGAGACGATTGAGGTCGGGTTTTCCGAACAGAAATATGCAGGACTTTTTGCATGAGCAGGCATCATCATCAAAACATCAATATTCAGGGGCCTGTCGGGATACTGCAGGCACTCTATCAACCGGGTGAGGCGGAGAAACCGGCTGTTGTTATTTGTCATCCGCATCCACTATATGGCGGCACCATGCGTAACAAGGTGGTGTACTGGATGGGGCGCAGCTTTGAAGATGCAGGTTGTTCGGTGCTACGGTTTAATTTTCGCGGTGTGGAACAGTCAGAAGGCGAATGGGATGAGGGGCAGGGCGAGGCAGATGATGCGGCGGCTGCACTGGACTGGCTGCATGAGCAGCATCCGGATTCGGCGCTGTGGCTGGCCGGTTTCTCATTTGGCTGTTACGCCGGTTTGCAGGCAGCCAGGAATGATGCGCGGGTGTCGCATATGTTTGCCGTGGCACCAGCTGTGAATCTGTGGTCATTTGCTTTCATGCAGGGCGAGACCCGGCCTGTCACGGTGGTTTCCGGCACGGCTGATGAAATCGTACCGTTTGAGCAGGTCAAGGCCAGTGTGAGGGGAAAGGCAAATATCAGTTTTCATGCCATTGAAGGTGCCGGCCATTTCTTCCCTGCCCACATGGAGCAGATGACTGCGGCTCTTTTGGCTGATGTGCCGTTTCTTGTGCATGAAAGTACGGCTGCCTCCCGGTAGATTATCGAACGGTTTTAACCAAATCGCCTGTGCGGGGATGTTCGGTAATATCCATGCCATTGAGTGCGGTCAGTTTGTCAGCGGTAAACCGGCCAAGGATATGGTTGCTTTTTATTGCCAGCCTTTCCCAGCTGTCATTGGCTTGCCAGTGGTGCAGGGCAATGCGCGGTATATCCCCGTCACGTTTGCTGTCATAGCGGCGAAAGCTGCGCGCAATGCTGGAGAAGTCGCTGAGGTAACGTGAAAAATCATCACGTTTACTCCACATCGCCAGTATAAATGCCTGATCCCCCTTGAGGAAAACATAGGCATCGATCATGGCCAGACTGACATGCGGTGCGGACATGCGCACTTCAGCATGTGCAAAAGGCATGCCGGACTGTGTGCCGGTATCATCAAGCATTTTCAGATGGCGGCCGGGGAACATGCTTCGCAATACTTCCGCGGCAGACTGGCGTTTTCTCAGTTCCTTGAGCTGTAGTTGAAAATAGACATCCTTTTTCCGCAAGCGTGCCTGCAAGGTGGCCGGTGTATTGGTGATCACCCAGCCTTCCGGAAATTTAAGCTGGATACCGAGGTCGGGGTGCAGAAACCGCTGACCGACAACAGCACCCTGTTCTGCACTGTCACCATAAGGATAGCCATCGATTGCAGCCAATAGCGCCCGGCGGTTTGTGATACCTATTGCCTGCTGTGACAATGCTGCCTTGGCGACCACTGCTTTAATACGCTTTTCGGTTTCAGGATGTGTGGAGAAGGCACCATGATATTTTGCAACCTTGTCACCGGCATCTTTCTTCTCGCGTGCATCAATATCTTCGAGGCGTTTCAATGTTTTCAGAATACCGATGGTGGCGTTGGGATTGTAACCCGCACGGGTTAAATAACGTATCGATAATTCATCCGACTGCAATTCGGCATCACGGCCATATCCACGTATGACAGCCATGGCGATCAGGTTGGAAAGCATTGAGGCTCCCTGTGGAATGGGAAGGAAAATAGAAGTGATCATCGCCCCGAGTTGATAAGCCTGGGCTTTGGAATATTGTTTGACGGCATGGCGGGCTGTGACATGACCGATCTCGTGTCCGAGCACTGCGGCGAGCTCGGCTTCACTGTTCATGTGGATGAGCAGTCCCCGGTGAATATAAATATAACCGCCGGGCAGGGCGAAGGCATTGATGTCGGCATTGTCGACAACATGGAAACGATAAAATAAGTCTGGCCTGTCGGATACTGCGGCAAGCTTTTGACCGACACTGTCGACATAACGTACCAGTGGGTCTTTTTCATCCAGCAGTGGCAGCGATTTGCTAACTTCGGCAGCAGCCTGTTGTCCAAGCACCAGTTCCTGTTCTTCGCTCATCATGACGAAATCGGATGACTTGGTGGCAGGATTGGTTGCGCAGGCGGCAAGCACCAGCAAGAGAAGTACCGCGATGCTGAGAGTCCGATGTTGTGATTTCATATGCAACCTCCCGGACGCGAATATTTTATAATACCAGCTACAAATCGTCTATCCCATACCGGCCACTCCGGTTATTCGATATCATAAGGCGAGTGTAATGCCAGATAAAGGCGATCACTGGTCGAGGTGCGAATGACGCCACGAATCAGTACTTTCTGGCCACGATGCGGCAGGTCAGCCGGAGTGAACCACTGGCGGGATTTTCGAGGCACGCTGACAGTCAGTTTGCCTATTTTGAAACGCCATTTTTGCACATCTTTAACGTAGCCCCGAACGAGGCGGAACGTGCCTATATGGCGGGATGAAATGCCGGAAACATCCAGAACCCGGAATCTCGAAGATTTCCATAATCCGCGCATATCATTTCTGGCTACAGATTCAGATTGTAGCAACGCGTCAGCGCGGTAGAAATTGGGTGCAAAAATGTAAACCTGTGCCAGTCCTTCAGCTACCATGATATTATTGACCCAGCGGCCATCACGTAAATAGATATGTGCCAGTGTGCGACCGTATTTATCCCGTTTCTCCTTGTCCAAACGTAATTGTACGGATTTTCCCATAATAAGTTGTATCAAGCGGAGCTTGGCTTGTTTGGCATAGGGTTGTTCAGCTTGTTTGTCATGCCCGACTTCCGGTGTGTTGATGCCCAGCAGACGTATTCTTTCACCGTCCCGGGTGCGGAATGTGTCGCCATCGAATACGTATGCCACATGTACCCAGCGGGATTGTCCGATAACAGAAAAGGTGCCGGCCCCGGCATTCGAGCTGAGAAACAGGCATGCTATAAAGAAATAACACAACTGCTTCAGAGAGGGAGCTCTAGTACGACGTGGCAAGTGTTCCTACAAGTTCGGTATAGGTGGTCATGCAATGCTTTTCGAGATATTCACCCATGCCATCCAGTATTTGTTTGCACAGTAACGGTTCATAGAACAGGCCGGTACCGATGCCAATAGTATCGGAGCCGACTATAGCGAATTCAATGGCATCTTTGGCGGATGTGATGCCGCCCTGGCCAAGAATAGGTATGCCGTGTTTGGCTGCAATGGCACGGGTTTGATGGATTTTCCACAGTGCCACCGGTTTAATAGCCGGGCCGGACAGGCCACCTGAGACATTGGCAATGACCGGTGTGCGCTGCTCGATATCGACTGCCATGCCAACCAGTGTATTGATAACGGACAATCCATCGGTTCCCGCTTCAATGACATAGCGTGCAGTTTCCGCAATGTCTGCACTGTTTGGGGATAGTTTGGTAATCAGGGGTTTACTGGTCATCGGACGCATAGCTTCCACGACCCGTGCCGCCATGGCCGGGTTGTTACCAAAATGTACGCCGCCTTCCTTGACGTTGGGGCAGGAGATATTGATTTCAATGGCCGTAACGGGCGAGTCATCGAAGATTCGGGCAACTTCGGCATATTCTTCGGGGCTGGTACCATTGGCGTTGGCCCAGAACTGGGTTTCGGCATGCGGCAGTCCGGGCAGAATGTGATCCACCACATAACGCGCCCCCGGATTCTGCAAGCCGATGGCATTGAGCATACCCGATGGTGTTTCATAGATACGGTGGGGCGCATTGCCCATGCGCGGCTCCAGTGTTGTACCTTTCAGAATCACTGCGCCAATATCATGATTATCCCATCCTTCGATGCGGGTATACTCATCACCGAAACCGACACAGCCGGAAAGTAAGACCAGTGGTGTTTGAAGCTTGAGTCCGGCAAAGCGAACCGAGAAATCGACTGTAGAGGACATGGCCGTAGCATAGCGCTGTATTTCTGTGCGGCCTACCCCGGGTTAACCCGGAGTCTTTATGATTGAGCCGGATTATAGATTTTGAATCTGCTATAATAGTACAGATTGATGCGCCAAGGAGGTTATCATGTTACGTCTGTTCCCGTCCGTACTGATATTATTGTGTTCGCTGTTTGTTACTGCTTTGCCGGTTCTGGCTGATGATGCATCTGATGCCCGTGACAAGGTGGCCGATGCCACTGATGTGATTAACGAGATTATGGACAGTCCGGACCAGGGTATTCCGCGTGATTTGTTGAGGAAATCCGCCGGTGTGGCCATTTTTCCCGGCGTGGTAAAAGCTGGTTTTGTGTTTGGTGGCGAATATGGCAGGGGGGTGATTCTGCATCACGATGTCCGTCATAATCGCTGGTCAGCACCGGCATTTTTTTCCATTGCGGCTGGTTCTGTCGGCTGGCAGATCGGTGCCCAATCCACCGATCTGGTACTTTTGATTCGCAGTGAGCGCGGATTGAAAGCAATGCTGAAAAATGAATTTAAACTTGGCGCTGATGCCTCGGTTGCAGCCGGGCCTGTTGGCCGCAAGGCACAGGCAGGAACCGATATCGAGCTGAAGACAGAGGTGTGGTCCTATTCCCGCAGCAGGGGGCTGTTTGTCGGCCTGTCGCTTGAGGGTGCCAAACTCAACTCATTGAGCGATTACAATCGCGGTTATTATGGTAAGTCATTAAGTGCCCGGGAAATTCTGTTTGATCACAAAGGCATGATTAGCGGCCCTGCCCGGAAACTGATTGAGGCTCTTCAGCGTTTTTCACGTTAGTCGAACGTCTAACCGGCATTGTTCTTGAACCGTTGTGATGATCGCACCGGATTTCGAAGAAGGTGTGCGTAGCCGTGTAATGGATGATCCGGGTGGGATTTGTTGCGGGCAGAGGAACAGGCAGGGGCTGCTGCATTTATGTGTAATGCAGGCTAAATGTATTGAAAAAACAGGGGATTGCTTCATGCCCGTGCTGAACAGGCTTTGCTCGTTGCATGATGAAGCTTGTCAGAAGCCCCGGTGATCCGGAGGCTGCACATGATGATTGCAGGATTTAAGGGCGTATCAGGCATATGAATAAGACTGAAACAATGAACGAAAAAGTAATTTATCGGGGTATACGCTGGAAGTTGATGGTAGCGATGGTCGGTATGATTGTGACTATCGTGGTGTTGTTAACGCTGCTGCAGGTAACAGCTCAGCGAGACAGTTTGAAAGGTGCACTGGCGATGCACAGCTCTTTTCTTGACGAGCAAATGAACAAAAAAGCGGCAAAGGCTGCCAGTCAGATGTCCGGACACGTCCAGAATCTTATTTCGACACATCGACTCGCTCTGGTGAACGAGTTTCTACAGGATGTAGTCAGGGATATCGAGGATCTACGTTATGTGATTCTCATGCAGGGCGATGCCCCCAGAGTGGCTATTGGTGCCAATCTTGATCAAGCGCTCAAGCAGCATATCCTGTCCGGATCGGTTTCAGATTTTGCTGCCGGCCAGCACAAAACCATGCATCACCATTTTGATATAAGCGGCCATGCTTTTATGGAAATGGTGGTTCCGATTATGGTTCAGCAGCAGCAGTGGGGCGTCTTGCGTCTGGGCTTCTCACTGGATGAACAGAATGAGTTGCTGGCCAAATCGCAACGTTATGTCGATGCCGAAATCAAGAGCGCTCTCATTCGAGCTATTCTGACAGCTGTTTTATTTCTGATTCTCGGGGCATTGGCGGTCTATTATTTTGCCCGCAGATGGACAGATCCGATTCAGAAACTGGTGCACTTTTCCCACGAACTTGCCAGTGGCGACTTTTCTGCCACAGCCCATATCAGTACACGCACTGATGATGAGATCGGGCTTCTTGTAGCGGCTTTGGAGGAAATGGCTGAATCACTCAGACATTCCTACGCGCAGTTGGAAGATCATAGCCATATCCTGGAAGAAAAGGTGGAGAAGCGTACCCGGCAGTTGGCAGAAGCACGCGACCGGGCTCTGGCAGCGGCACAGGCTAAAAGTGATTTTCTGGCCAATATGAGCCATGAAATCCGCACACCGATGAATGCTGTTATCGGCATGGCATATCTGGCGCTGGATATGTCCCGGGATGAGAAGCAGCGTGATTACCTGAACAAGATTCTCACTGCTTCGGAAACTTTGCTGGTGATTATCAATGATATTCTCGACTTTTCCAAGGTTGAAGCGGGGAAGTTGACTATTGAGCCGGTGGATTTTTATCTGGATGCGATGCTGGCTAATGTCGAGAGTGTCAATGCTCTCAGTGCCAGTGCCAAAGGACTGAATTTACAGTTTGATTATCCGCCTGATCTGCCACCATTATATGGCGATTCCATGCGGCTGGGGCAGGTATTACTCAATCTGGTCAATAATGCGGTGAAATTTACCGAACAGGGGCAGGTCAAGCTTACGGTTGAGGTGATTGAGCAGACAGATTCGGATATCGAACTCGGCTTCAGTGTCTCCGACACAGGCATTGGCATGACTGCAGAACAGCAGGCAAATCTTTTTCAGGCGTTTACACAGGCAGATACATCTATCACGCGCAATTATGGTGGTACTGGCCTTGGGCTTGCTATCTGCAAACAGCTTGTTGAACTGATGGGTGGTGAAATAGCTGTCGAGAGTACTCCCGGTAAAGGCAGTCGGTTCCATTTTCATCTTCGTTTTGCCCTGGGCTGTGCTGATGAGATTGCTGAGATACAGACTGAAAAGCAATTGACGCCCGATGTCATGCAATCACTGCACGGGGTTCGTTTGTTGCTGGTGGAAGATAATGAAATTAACCAACAGGTGGCAGAAGGGCTGTTGGCCAGGGCAGGCATCAGTATTCAAACCGTCCATAACGGTAAACAGGCAATAGAAGCTGTTCGGGCGGATGCATTTGATGGTGTACTGATGGATATGCAGATGCCGGTCATGGACGGTTTGGAGGCGACCCGTTTAATTCGTGCCGATGAGAATTTCCGTGATTTGCCTATCATAGCCATGACCGCCAATGCCATGCCCGGAGACCGTGAACGTTGCCTTCAGGCCGGCATGAACGACCATATCGCCAAACCGATTGATCCGGACAAGCTGTACAGCACGCTGGTACGCTGGATAAGAAAATCGCAGATCAACACAGCAGAACGTTTGTCGGCTGCTCTGTCGCCAGCGGTGAATATGCTGGAATTCACCGGCCTGTCCGGTATTGATGTTGCCGGTGGTTTGAAGCGGGTGGCAGGCGACACTGAATTGTATCGGAATATCCTGTGCAAATTCCATGATACACAGGCGGATAGTCTGAAATGTATTCGCGATGCACTGGCGTCCGGAGACAGACAGTTGGCTGTACAGCTGGCACATTCGTTAAGGGGGGTGTCGGGCAATATTGGTGCCAACAAGCTGCAGGAGAAAGTCGCAATACTGGAATCAGCACTGAAGTCAGGAGCGGAGGTTGAGCCTGAGTTGCTGGCTGCGACAGAAGTTTTGCTGGATGAAGTCATAGAAGGCCTGGGCAAGTGGGATGGATGTGTTCAGCCAAACGGGACATTGGGACAAACAGTAGATGTTGAAGCTGCTATGGCCTTAATTGACCGGATGCGGGCGCTATTGGAAGATTCCAATGGAGATGCAGTTGATTTGATGGATGAATTGAGTGCTGCATTGAGCAGTAGTGAATACACAGCGCATCTATCGGCACTGCGCCAGCACCTTTCTGCCTATGATTTCAATGCTGCACTGGAAGACATTGATGCGATTAGCTCCGCTTGTAAGGGTGAGGGGTAAGCAGAACGCCCCGGGAGTTTGTCGGACTTATGAGAAATCTACTGCGCGGCAGGGATAGGGGCCTAAAATATTCTGATTTATCGTCACATAGTTACCAGGATGCTTTTCAAAACCATACTATTTTTGACTCCCTCACCCGCCTGCTCGCTACGATCACCCTAAGCCTGACAGGCTTCTAGCCGATATTCAGATCGCGGGCGTGAATGGTTTGACCGCGCAAGTCTTTCGATTGATCGGATAGAAGATATAAATAAGCCGGTACGACAGAACTAACCGCCGGCACTTCTTTGGGATGCATGCCGCCGAAAGCGCGCTTGAATAACTCGGTACGTACCTTGCCCGGATTCAGGGTATTAAAGCGGTATGGCTTGTCCGGCTGCTCGGCCTGCCACATGGCGGCGGCATAGGCCAGAGCCCGTTTGGCAAAACCGTAGGCATGGAAGTTCTTTTGATCTTCATCAATCATATCGCAGGTGGTGAAGATAATCGATGCCGCCTCGGCGCGTTTGAGCAGCGGCAGCATAATCTGGGTCAGCATATTCGGTGCGGTCAGGTGAATATCCAGCATCTGTCTGAACACATCGGTTTTAACATATTGCAGCGGTGTGCAGCGATCAATCGAACCGGCACAATGCACCAGACCGTCCAGGTGTGGAATATGATCTTTCAATGATAAAAACAGTTTCCCGTAATCATCAAAATTCATCAGATCGAACGGGACGCACAGGCAGCGACCGCCGAATGATTCAATGCGCTCCAGCGTTTGCTGTAAACCATCCTCATTGCGCCCTAACGCAATTACACTGGCACCAGCTTCTCCCAATGCAGCAGCAACACGCTGGCCGATACCATCGGATGCGCCGGTTACCATGATAATGCGATCTTTGAATTCTGTACTCATACCATTCCCCCTGTAAACGGCAGCATCTTAACCACGAAGACCACGAAGATCACGAAGATTAAAGCCGTAAACTGTGCTTGCTTGAATCCAGATGACATGCTCATATCCTGTGCTGATTATTTTCTGGAGATAGCAATGGCCGATTATCAGTATATTTATTCAATGCAGGGCGTGGGCAAGGTGGTCGCCAACAAAAAAGAGATTCTCAAGGATATTTACCTGTCCTTCCTGCCCGGTGCCAAGATCGGCGTACTGGGCTTAAACGGCTCCGGTAAATCGACATTATTGCGTATTATGGCCGGAATCGATACCGAGATCCTCGGTGAGGCGCGCCCGGCTCCCGGCATTCGCATCGGTTATCTGCCGCAGGAACCGGAACTGGATGAAACAAAAGATGTGCGGGGCAATGTCGAAGAGGCGGTGCAGCCGATGAAAGATGCGCTGGCGGAGCTCGATGCGGTATATGCAGCATATGCCGAGCCTGATGCCGATTTTGATGCCATCGCCGCCAAACAAGCTAAACTGGAAGCATTCATAGAGGCAGGTGACGGACATAATCTGGATCGCAAGCTGGATATCGCCGCCGATGCGCTGCGTTTACCGGACTGGAATGCTGACGTCAGTAAACTCTCCGGCGGTGAACGTCGTCGGGTGGCACTGTGCCGGTTGCTGTTGTCGAATCCGGATATGCTGCTGCTCGATGAACCGACCAACCATCTGGATGCTGAGTCGGTAGCCTGGCTGGAGCGTTTTCTGCACGACTATCCGGGCACCGTGGTGGCGGTGACGCATGACCGTTATTTCCTCGATAATGTAGCCGGCTGGATTCTGGAACTGGATCGTGGGCGTGGTATTCCGTTCGAGGGCAATTACAGCGGCTGGCTGGAACAGAAAGAGAAACGCCTGGCAATCGAGGAAAAGCAGGAGACTTCACGTCAGAAAGCCATGCAGCACGAGCTGGAATGGGTGCGAGCCGGTGCCAGGGGGCGCCACGCCAAGTCCAAAGCGCGATTGAAGGCCTTTGATGAACTGGCCAGCCGCGAAGTGCAGGAACGCAACGCCACCAAACAGATTTTTATTCCGGTAGCCGAGCGGCTGGGCGATACCGTGATCAAGGCGGAAGGTGTCGCCAAACGTTTCGGCGATAAAGTACTGATCGAGAATCTTTCATTCAACCTGCCGCGCGGCGGCATTGTCGGCATTATCGGAGCCAACGGTGCTGGTAAAACGACATTATTCCGCATGATGACCGGGCAGGAACAGCCGGACAGCGGTTTGCTGACCATCGGTGAAACCGTACAGCTTTCCTATGTGGATCAATCCCGCGATGCGCTGAACGGCGATAAAACCGTGTGGGAGGAAATTTCCGGAGGGGCCGATTCAATCTGGCTGGGCAAGGTTGAAGTCTCCAGCAGGGCATATTGCGGACGTTTCAATTTTAAGGGCGGCGACCAGCAAAAGAAGGTGAAAGTACTCTCGGGCGGCGAACGCAATCGCGTTCATCTGGCCAAGATGCTGCAATCCGGCGGCAATGTATTGCTACTTGATGAGCCTACCAATGATCTTGATGTCGAGACGCTGCGTGCGCTGGAAGAAGCTTTGCTCGATTTTGCCGGTTGCGCTGTGGTGATTTCGCATGATCGCTGGTTTCTGGATCGAGTCGCCACCCACATGCTGGCCTTCGAGGGAGAGGGGCATGTCGAATGGTTCGAGGGTAACTTCGAGGAATACGAAGCCGACAAGAAACGCAGACTCGGCGAAGATGCCACCCAGCCGCATCGCATCAAATACAAAAAACTGGCGTAGCTTCATTGAGGCGCAAAGGAGTTCAATATGAATAAACCTGTAGTGGTAATCGGAATCGGTGAAATTGGTTCGGTGTTTGCGCGAGGGTTTCTACGGATCGGGTATCCGGTAGTGCCGGTGACACGGGATATGGATATGGCTGTGGTCGCAGCCGATGTGGCGGAGCCGGAACTGGTCGTGGTGGCCGTCGCTGAAAAGGATCTGCATGCCACATTGGCACAGTTGCCGGATGTGTGGCGTGACAGACTGGTGCTGTTGCAGAATGAACTGTTGCCACGCGACTGGCAGCAACACGGTCTGGAAAAACCGACCGTGATTTCCGTCTGGTTCGAGAAAAAGAAAGGTATGGATTCCAAAGTAGTCATTGAATCTCCTGCATACGGGCGATTTGCCGGTTTATTGAAAGAAGCACTCGGCTCACTGGATATTCCGGTGGTTGTGCTGGAAAGCGAACAGGACCTTTTATTCGAGCTGGTAACGAAAAACCTTTATATTCTGACCACCAATATTGCCGGCCTGGAAGCAGGAGGTAATGTCAGGGGGCTGTGGAAGAATCATCATGACCTGGCCTGTCATGTGGCCGGTGATGTGCTCGATATTCAGGAATATTTGACCGGTGAAGACTTAGATCGGACTGCCCTTGTTGAAGGCATGTTGCGGGCATTTGATGGCGATCCCGAACATGGATGTATGGGGCGCTCTGCTCCGGCACGCCTTGCACGCGCAATATCTATTGCCGATGAGGCGGGTCTTGATGTTCCCTGCCTGCGCAAAATAGCAGCAGAACAGGGTTGAGGCTTGCCGGGGCTGTTAAATTGCGTAATGTCGGCAATCACTTATACTGCATACTTTTATTCTTTAAGTAACGGAGCATTGCCATGTTTGGACTGGGAACAACTGAGCTGATTTTAATCCTGATAATTGTGATCGTGTTGTTTGGTGCCAAGCGGTTGCCGCAGGTGGGGGCCGGGCTGGCCAAAGGGATCAAGAGCTTTCGCAGTAATATCTCCGATGATGACAAGAAAAATGACATTTCAAATAATGCCGGAGATGAAGCCGGTGCCGATAGCGGTGGAGACAAGAAGTAAACAGTCCTTAACCGGGATAAACCATGCCTGATATCGGATTTCTGGAATTATTGCTGGTCGGTATTGTTGCTTTTCTGGTGTTGGGGCCGGATCGCATGCCTGAATTATTCGCACAAATTGGCCGGGTGGTGCGTAAGGGGCGTGGATGGATAGCCGATGTGCGCCGCCAGATTGACGAGGAAACCGCGCCGTTGAAAAACTCGCTGCACGATGTGGAAGACAGTGTCGGCGGTATTGATGACTATAATAAAGAGATCATGAAAAAACTTGGTCAAACGCTTGAAATGGACTCTGAATCGACGCCGGAGACCAATAAAAAGCAGGATGATCAGTGAACCAGAGCGAGACTCAGGAAAAGGCTTCGGTCGATGAAGATCAGGAGGCTGTCAGCTCGGGGATGAGCGTGCTGGCGCATCTGTCCGAACTGCGCCGCCGCGGTACTATCGCGATTGTCATTTATGCTGTTGGTGTGATGATATTGATGAATTTTTCACAGCCGGTGTTCGAGTTCATTTCTCAACCGCTGCGTGCTGCGCTGCCGCCGGACACGCCGCTGATATTTCTGAATGCTCCGGATGTTTTTTTTACCTATCTGAAAATCGCACTGGTTTTAAGCCTTTTTGCGACTGCGCCGGTGACGCTGTATCAATTCTGGGCTTTCATTGCACCAGGGCTGTACCAGCATGAACGACAGGTATTTGCGGCTTATTTTTTCGGCAGTCTGGGCTTGCTTCTGGCCGGAGGTGCTTTTGCTTTTTATGTCGTTTTCCCGCTTATATTTCAGTTTTTCCTGAGTTTTTCCACTGACACCATTCAAGCGATGCCAGCTGTGAAAGAGTATTTAACGCTGGTATTGAAGCTGTTGTTTGCTTTCGGCATGAGTTTCCAGATTCCCATTATCATTATGTTGCTGGTGCGGCTGAACATAGTCGATCCGGCAACGCTGGCTGAGCAACGCCGTTATGTGATTGTCTGGGTGTTTGTATTTGCCGCGATTCTCACGCCACCGGATATTATTTCGCAGGTGTTGCTTGGTATTCCGATGCTACTACTCTACGAAGTGGGGCTGTTTCTGGCCAGGCTGAAATCAAGCAACAAAATCGAATAGGCTTTTCATCACAGCGGCAGGCATGGTTTCACAGAGGAAAATAAAAAAACATAAAATTGAATACAGTTGAAGTTGCAGAAAAACGATTTGGACTGTTTTTTTATGCGATAATACAAACGCGTTCTCCGACAACAACGTTTGCAAATAATTCCAGTATGTCTTCATTTCTCATGCGGATGCAGCCGTGAGAAGCGGGAGTACCGATTTTATCTTCTTCGTGGGTACCATGGATGTAAATGTAGCGTGCATGCGTGTCGATCGGGCCACGGCGGTTCTTGCCGGTTTCACATCCCTCCAGCCATAAAATTCGGGTGAGAATCCAGTCCCGATCCGGGTCGGATGTTTCCGGGTTGTAAATGCAGAATGGTTCGCGGGCATTGAATGCTGTCAGAAGCGGCATGCCATAGCCGATCTTTTCGGCAATACGGTGTTTGCCCAGTGGTGTCTGAAAGCTGCCTTGCAGGTTTCCAGCACCGTTGCTGGCGGTGGAAACAGGGTAGGTATGGCAGACACCTGTTTTACGGCGGTGATAGAGCATTTGCCCGGATATGGAGATGATGATCATGGCGTGAGTGTAGTCTGCTTCTGATTTGAGTACACCACGACGTTGTCACTGTCGATCACAACGCTAGTGTTCCATGCCTTTATGAATCCAGTGATATTCACATTATTATGATAGAACGGCATGAACATATCCTTGCTGAAGTTGTGCGGGCTTACCTTGATACAGGCCAACCTGTCGGTTCACGCAGCCTGTCCGAACAGGGGGGGCTGGGACTGAGTCCGGCATCCATACGTAGCGTAATGGCTGATCTGGAGCGCCAGGGTTTCTTGGCAGCCCCGCATACATCGGCCGGACGTGTACCTACCGATACCGGTTTACGTTATTTTGTCGATACGCTTATGACGGTTGATCAGGGTATGAATAAGCAGCTGGAACGGTCTGTGGCTGGGCACTTGTCCCAGGCTTCAGAACGCAACAATATTTTGCAATGCGCTACCGATGAGCTGGCTAGTTTGACGCATTTCGCCGGTATGGTCTGGGTGCATGAGCAGAAGGTACACAGGATTAATCGTATTGAACTGGTGCCGGTATCATCCGAAAAGGTGCTGGCTGTGATCGTAAGCGATTCCGGCGAGGTTCAGAACAGGCTGATTGCCAGGCCCGGACATATGGATCATGAACCAATGGATGAGGAACAACTGCGCAGTGTTTCAGCCAAACTCAATGAACTGCTTGGCGGCTGCAATCTTGAACAGGTACGGCAACGATTACAGCAGGCGATGGACTCGGATCGTCTGAAAATCCGTCATCTGTTGCAGGACTTGAAACAATGGGCTGATGCCCCTATAGAAGGGCAAGCCGATATGTTTGTCAGTGGTCAGCGGCAACTGCTGGAGATGCCGGAATTTACTGTGCTCGACACCATTCGTTCACTGATGTCAGCCATTGAAGAGCGTGAGCAATTGCTGCACCTGGTTGCACAGGTAGAGTCCGGGGGAAGTGGTGTGAAAGTGTTCATCGGTAGCGAGCATGCGCTGGTGCATATGGAGCAGGTATCTGTGGTGCTGTCACGTTATGAAGGATCAGCCAGTGTGGTTGGCACACTCGGCGTCATAGGGCCACGTCGCATGCATTATGAGCGCGTGATGCCAATTGTGGACTGTACAGCCAGATGGGTCAGTAGAATGTTAGGAGGAAAAGTGGAGTGATGGGCAAGAAGAAGAAAAAAGACGATGAAGTCCGGGCTAAAGCGGCGGATGCATTGGATAAGACTGAAGATGCCATTGTACTGGATGAGAATGGTGATGAAGCAGGGACAGAGCCAGATCCTCTGGAAGCGGCAGAGGCTGAAATCGCAGAATTGAAAGACAAGTTATTACGTCTGCATGCGGAGATGGAAAATCTGCGCAAACGTACGCAGCGCGAAGTGGCCGAGGCACACAAGTTCGGGGTTGAGAAATTTGCTACGGCATTGCTGGATGTGGTGGATAATCTGGAGCGTGCGCTGGAAGCGGAAGAGGGTAATGAGGCGGCTGTTCGCGAGGGTGTGCAACTCACACTCAACAGCTGGCACGAGATGATGAAGAATTTTGAGGTCGAGCGTATTGATGCTGTGGGCAAGACTTTTGATCCGCATTTACATGAAGCGCTGACCCAGATGCCGAGTGATGAACCCGAAGGCACGGTGATTGCCCAGCATGTGGCCGGTTATACCCTGCATGGCCGTCTGATTCGCCCGGCCAAGGTACTGGTTTCCAGCGGCCCAGCTAAATAATCACAGTTAAAACCATCTTGCCACAGTTTAAATTATTACTATCGGAAAAATAGACTGAGGGGTTGAAATTGGTGTGAGCGCTCCCCATAAAAGAGTTCACAGACAGGTTTTTAACGTAACATAACTGCATGATCAGGAGAAATACAAATGGCTAAAGTAATAGGAATTGACCTCGGCACCACTAACTCGTGCGTGGCCGTGATGGAAGGCGATAAGGCAAAAGTAATTGCCAATGCGGAAGGTGATAATACTACACCGTCGATTGTGGCATTTGTCAATGATGAGCGCCTTGTCGGTGCGCCGGCGAAGCGTCAGATGGTGACCAATCCGGACAATACATTTTATGCGGTAAAACGTCTGATCGGACGCAAGTTCGATTCGGCTGAAACCAAACATCATCATGAACTGGTTTCTTACCCGATTGTGGCTGCCGATAATGGTGATGCCTGGGTAGAAGCTAATGGCAAAAAGATGAGCCCGCAGGAGGTCTCTGCCATTACCTTGCAGAAGATGAAGAAAACAGCCGAAGATTACCTGGGTGAAGAAGTCAAGGATGCGGTGATTACCGTACCTGCCTATTTCAATGATTCCCAGCGTCAGGCTACCAAGGATGCCGGTGCGATTGCCGGTCTGAATGTACTGCGTATTGTTAACGAGCCGACTGCGGCAGCTTTGGCTTACGGACTGGATAAAACCGAAGAGAATCACCTGATTGCCGTATATGATCTGGGTGGAGGTACGTTTGATATCTCTATTCTGGAAATTGGTGATGGCGTGTTCGAAGTGAAAGCTACTAACGGCGATACCTTTCTCGGCGGTGAAGATTTTGATCAGGTGCTGATCAAATATCTGGCTGAGGAATTCAAGAAAGAGCACGGTGTTGATCTGATGGCTGACAAACTGGCTTTGCAGCGTTTGAAAGAAGCTGCGGAAAAAGCCAAGATCGAGCTTTCATCCAGCCAGCAGACCGAAGTAAATCTGCCGTTCATCACAGCAGATGCAAGCGGCCCGAAACATTTACTGATCAAGTTGACGCGCGCCAAGTTCGAGAGTCTGGTGGGTGACCTGGTGGATAGCACACTGAAGCCATGCACCCAGGCGCTGAAAGATGCCGGTGTGAAAGCATCTGATATCCATGAGGTGGTGCTGGTCGGTGGGCAAACCCGTATGCCGCTGGTGCAGCAGAAGGTGCAGGAGTTCTTCGGTACCGAGCCACATAAGGGCGTAAATCCGGATGAAGTGGTTGCCATTGGTGCTGCTATTCAGGGTGCAGTGTTGACCGGTGATGTCACCGATGTACTGCTGCTGGATGTGACGCCTCTGAGTCTCGGTATTGAAGTCGAGGGTGGTTTGTTTAACAAGATTATTGAAAAGAACACCACCATTCCGACCAAGAAGAGTCAGACGTATACCACAGCGGCTGATAATCAGACTGCTGTGACCATCAAGGTGGCACAGGGTGAGCGTGAGCTGTTCTCTGCTAACAAACAGCTTGGCCTGTTCAATCTGGAAGGTATTGCTCCGGCCCCTCGCGGCATGCCGCAGATTGAAGTCACGTTTGATATCGATGCCAACGGCATTCTCCATGTGCATGCCAAGGACAAGGGTACCGGCAAGGAGACATCGATTCGCATCGAGTCAGGCTCCGGTCTGAGCGAGGAAGAGATTGAGCGCATGAAGAAAGATGCAGAAGCTAATGCAGATGCCGACAAGAAGCTCAAAGAGCAGATTGAAGCGAAGAACCGTGCTGATGCGCTGGTCTACTCCACTGAAAAATCGCTGAAAGAGCATGGCGATAAAGTGGATGAAGATACCCGCAAAGGCATAGAAGAAGCGCTGGAAGAACTGAAAAAAGCCATTGAAGGCGGTGATGCCGAAACGATAGCTGCAGCCGAGACGAAGCTGGCTGAAAAATCACAGAAGCTGGGCGAAGTAATTTACCAGCAGATGCAGCAGGAACAGGCACAGGCTGAAGGTGGTGCGGCGGATACGTCCGGCACAGCAGGTGCTGCCGATAGCAGCACGGTAAAAGATGCTGAAATCGTCGATGCCGAAGTGGTGGATGAAAACAACAAAAAATAAGGCATAAGCCGTAATGTGTAAGGGGCGGGGGGCTTAGGGTCTGCCGCTCCTTTTCACATTTTAACAGACAGGGAGTGACAGTGTCCAAACGCGATTATTATGAAGTGCTGGGCGTGGCCAAAGATGCCGATGAAAACACCATCAAACGGGCTTACCGCAAACTGGCCATGAAATATCATCCGGATCGTAACCCGGATGATACGGCAGCGGCTGAGAATTTTCGTGAGGTCACCGAAGCCTATGAAGTGCTGACCGATGAAACTAAACGCTCGCGTTATGATCAGTACGGCCATGCTGGCGTCGATGAACAGATGCAGGATTTCTGGAACCGTGGCGGTGCTCAGGATTCGCATGCGTTCCGTGATTTCGGAGATATGTTCGGTGATGTGTTCGGAGATATGTTCGGTTTCGGTGGAGGTGCGCAATCCAGGCGCGGGGCTGATCT
>WFUI01000259.1 GCA_015485035.1 Mariprofundus sp. | reverse complement strand
CATTTCACGCCATTCAGGCGATCTGGCCGATACAACAAGAGCCGTGGATTTTCCGGGAGAGTTGCAACAGAGCGGTTACGTCGTTTCGGGTTGGCCGGATTTGTCTGTAAACCATATGCGCGCAACGTACTGCTGAATGAAATCAGCTGCGTTTGCCAGCCTGATACCACGGTCAGGCAAGTCTGAAAGCAGCAATAAACAATCCACACATGGGGCTTGGATTCCCGTTTTTTGATCCCCATATAAACCAGAGTAAAGCAGCCTGCGCCGGCATTTGAATGCCTCATGTATGCGCCTGCGTGCTTTGGATATGTAATCAGACAATGTCCTTACAGGAGTGCGAACAATGGATATGAGCCGTATGACGCAAAAGGTGAACGAAGCACTGAGTGCTGCACAGCAACTGGCTGTGCGTTTGTCGCATCAGCAGGTAGATGGCGAACATGTGCTGGCTGAATTATTGGCACAGCAGGATGGTCTGGCATCGCGATTGCTGGAGCGTGCCGGAGCTTCTCCGGAAGCCTTTAAAACAGCCGTACAGCAATCGTTGGCTAAACGCCCGAAAGTTAGCGGTAGTGCTGTCGAGGCAGACAAGGTGTATATCACTCAGCGGTTGCAGCAGCTGTTGGTGAAAGCAGGTGATGAAGCAGAGCAAATGCAGGATGAGTATGTCTCCGTAGAACATATATTGCTGGCCATGATTGCTGAAGGTAATAACAGTGATGCAGGTAAAGTTTTTATTGCGAATGGCATCACTCGCGAGCGTTTCCTGGAAGCACTGGGGCAGGTGCGTGGTCACCAGAGGGTTACAACGGATGCTCCTGAATCACAATATGAGGCTCTGAAAAAGTATGGCAATGATCTGGTAGAACTGGCCAGATCCGGAAAACTGGATCCGGTGATCGGTCGTGATGAGGAGATCCGTTCGGTGATCCGAATTCTGTCACGTAAAACAAAAAATAATCCGGTACTGATTGGGGAACCGGGTGTGGGAAAGACGGCTATTGCCGAGGGGCTGGCGCAGCGCATTGTATCCGGTGATGTGCCTGAAGGATTAAAAAACCGGAGTCTGTTTGCACTGGATATGACATCATTAATGGCGGGTGCCAAATATCGGGGTGAATTTGAAGAGCGACTGAAAGCGGTGCTGAAGGAAATCAAGGAGTCGGAAGGGCGCACACTGTTGTTCATCGACGAGTTGCATACCATTGTAGGGGCTGGCAAAACCGAGGGCAGTTCCGATGCCGGAAATATGCTCAAACCCATGCTGGCCCGTGGGGAACTGCATTGTATCGGGGCCACGACACTGGATGAATATCGCCAGCATATTGAAAAAGATGCGGCACTGGAGCGACGTTTCCAGCCGGTTATCGTTGATGCACCGGATGTCGAAGATACGATTTCTATTTTACGCGGTTTGCGTGAGCGGTTTGAGCTGCATCACGGCGTGCGAATCAGCGATGGTGCACTGGTGGCAGCAGCGACCATGTCCGATCGTTATATCTCGGATCGTTTTCTGCCCGATAAGGCGATTGATCTGGTTGATGAAGCCTGTGCCTCGATTCGTACTGAAATGGATTCCATGCCATCTGAGCTGGATGCCGTGACACGTCGAACCATGCGTCTGGAGATCGAGGAAACAGCGCTGAAAAAAGAGAAGGATGAAGCCAGCAAGAAACGCCTGAAAATTCTGCGCAAGGAGTTGGCCGATTTGCGGGAAGAGCGTGACGCCATGCGGGCTCGCTGGGAACGTGAAAAAGGTGCCATGGGGCAGGTACAGAGCTTGCGCGAGGCCATTGAGCAGGTGCGGCTGGATATCGAAGAGGCCGAGCGTGGTTATGATCTGGAGAAAGTGGCCAGTCTGCGATATGGCAAGCTGCCTGAACTGGAGAAACAGTTGGCTGATGCCGAAGCCATGATGGCCGAGAATAAGACTCTGATCAGTGAAACGGTCAGTGAGGAAGAGATTGCCGAAGTGGTTTCACGCTGGACAGGAATTCAACTGACCCGGCTGATGGAAGGTGAGCGCGATAAATTATTGCGTCTTGAATCGGTATTGCACGAACGTGTCATCGGTCAGGATGAGGCGGTGAAGGCGGTGGCTGATGCTGTACTTCGGGCCCGGGCGGGTATTCGGGATCAGCATCGCCCCATTGGTTCGTTTCTGTTTCTCGGGCCGACAGGCGTTGGCAAGACCGAACTTGCACGCACTCTGGCGCGTACGCTGTTCGATAGCGAAGACAATATGGTGCGTATTGATATGAGTGAGTACATGGAAAAGCATGCGGTATCACGTCTGCTTGGGGCTCCTCCGGGCTATATCGGTTTTGAGCAGGGTGGACAGTTGACAGAAGCAGTGCGTCGCAAACCCTATTCAGTGCTGTTGCTGGATGAGGTGGAAAAGGCGCATGTGGACGTGTTCAATGTATTGTTGCAACTGCTCGATGATGGTCGCCTGACCGATAGCCATGGGCGCACGGTGAATTTCCAGAATACGATCATTATTATGACCAGCAATATCGGTTCGGAATTTCTGCTCGAGGGCATTGATGCCGAGGGTCGTGTTGATGCAGCTGCGCGTGCGCAGGTGCTGGCAGCGCTTAAACAGCATTTCCGACCCGAGTTCCTCAACCGGGTCGATGATACGGTGATTTTCAGTCCGTTGACGCAGTCCGTGATTGCAGATGTTGTCAAACTGTTCCTGGCAGAACTGGAACACAGGCTCAGTGAACAGCAGATAAGGCTGGACATTAAAGACGCTGCTGTCGACTGGATTGGCAGATCTGGTTATGACCCGGTATTTGGTGCCAGGCCCCTGAAACGATTTATTCAGGAACACCTGGAGACACCTGTGGCGCGCTTGCTTATCAGTGGTGAGGTGCATGCGGGTGGGTGCATTGTTGCCGATATCGAAGATGGTGAACTCATCGTGCGGGCCGGATAAATGGTGTTCGAAAACTGCTGATGGGGAAATTTTCCGCTTGCAGGCGCATTCATTGCCACTGGAGCATCGAAAAGGCCATGTTATGGTTGCACGGTGAGCTGGTTTGCGCTAGCAAGTCGCTTCCAAATTCGAGAGGAGGAGTTATTTATGAAAAAAACATTGATGATCGTAGCTGCGGCTGCATTTATGCTGGGAAGTTCTGCAGCTATGGCGAAGCCTTTTTGTGCTTCCTGCCATTCAGGACACAAGGATAAGGTAGGCCCTGCATTTGCAACGGTAGTAGAAGCTTATGGTTCGGTTG
>WFUI01000258.1 GCA_015485035.1 Mariprofundus sp. | reverse complement strand
TCCCAACGGCGACTGCTTGTAATCACCGTTTCTTTCAAACAGGCAATACGCCCCTGCCTTTTCAACCGTCTGGAGAATTCAATATCCTCCATGAGTGGCTGTTCCGGGAAACCGCTCATCTGTTCAAAAACTGAGCGCCGAACAAACTGGCACTGATCTCCTGTACTGATGCCGGTCAGACGGGAGCGCATATTGATCAACCACTCGATCATACGAAATGCGATGTTATTTCCGGACAAACGCACATCAAACCGCCCACCGACATAAGAAGCATCTTTCATCGTTTCACGCAGAGCTGATATATCACTATAACTAATAAGCGTATCAGCATGAATAAAAAGGAGAATATCACCAACACATTCATCTGCGCCGGCATTCATCTGGGTTGCCCTTCCGGGCTCGGATTGCAGCCAGCGGACCCCGGAATGTTCAAGCAGGCGGCGGCTCTCGTCACAGGAACCACCATCCACAAATATCAACTCATCCGCACCAACAGTCTGCAATTGTTCGATCAGTTCCGGCAACACAGATGCCTCATTGAAAACAGGTATAATGATAGCAATGGACAGTTTACGCTTCATAACAGGTCATATCAGAATACAGGTTTATGCTGTAATTCCAATCGGCACCCAGCCACTGCCCGCCTGGCGGAAATTTGTCACCTGCCCGAGCCACACCCGTCCGGCCAGAGCAATCAGCTTCTCGCCATGCATGTACAGGCGAATATCCAGTTTCATCCGGTTTTTTTCTCCGTTGGTCCCCTCAACATCCACCTCGGAAGCCGGAATCATCCGTTGCACAATCGTATCGGCAATATCCAGTGCATTATAGCGCTTGCGACTCATGGCCTTGCCCAATAAAACACCCTTGCCGCCATGTCTGGCAGCAGGTTTGAAGACCCAATGTTTACGATCTGACCATGCCTTGTCCGCATCCAGCTCAGACAACTGATGGGTTTCAGGCGTTACCGAACGAATCTGTTCCGCTACGTCCTGATCCACACATTGTTCGAGCAAGCCTTCCCGCCACCAGTCAACCATACGTGATTTATCCCCGATCAGGGCATAGCTGCGGGGATGCGGGTTAATCGCCACCAGCCCCCGTTCATAGGCACGTCGAATATGAGCTACATCGTCACCCTCAAGATAGAAATCCGTATGCCTGTTATAGATAACATCAACCCGAACACCATCGTAAACCAGCCCATCATCCCTTAACTGCAACTGCTCGGGACTGATGACAAACACCTGCCGCCCGTCTTTTCTTAACAAATCGGCATACGCCAGCATCTCCGGATACATGAACTGTCCGGTAACATTTTCATCCATAATGGCAATCGTCGCCCACTCGGCGCGAAACATTTCAACCAATCGCGGCTCAAGGTGTCCATATAACTCAGGAATATCAGGTTGCGGCATCCAGCGCCCCTCCCCGATATACAGACCACCGGCATTGTTATTGATTTCTATCAATTTAGGACCGTCCGGAGTCAGATGAAAATCAAAACCCATCAGTACGCTTGGCCACTCAGACTGAATTTGCGCCGTATGCGGTAAACGCTCGGAAAGCCGCGAAAGATAAGCGGCATTATCCTTGAGTCGAAACACCGTGCGTGAAAAGCTTAACATGGTATCAAATTCGTAACGGGAAACCGATACGGGGATTTCGCTGGCCAGTGAAGTTGTCATGGCCGAATACTACCGGAAAGCCGAACATTTCGCCCAATCAAATCATTCGCATTGCCAAACCGATCCTGTTCAGGTTCTGGATGGATCACCCGGCCGCCGCGAAATAACGGGAAAACAACATAGCAACAACTTGACAGCGGAAAGGCAGATGACAATGCTTCGCGCCGTCTTTCAATTGCCTTCATCAATAAGCCGAAGTTGTGCGTGATTGCCGGTCAATCAATTGAATGAAAGACGAATAGTGAAATCATGGTGAATACCTTGCATGCCGGAGTGGTGGAATTGGTAGACACGCTGGATTCAAAATCCAGTGGCTTCACGGCCGTGCCGGTTCGAGTCCGGCCTCCGGTACCAACAAGAAAGAGGGAGGGTGACATCAAGTCACCCTCCCTCTTTCGCGTTAGCCCTGCGCCTTGAATAAAAACAACCCTGACTTCATGTCACGCATATATTCGCATTACGCTTCTGCAACACAAACCTTAACAGCCAGCGTACTACAACAGTCTACGTTTGAGCACATTTGGGGTCACCGCTCAATTTACCTTTGCCTTCGAGCCTTTGCGCCCTAAGATAGGACATGATGAGCAAAAAACCTTCGATAAAACAGCAGCTGAGTCATATGCTGGAAATGGATGTGGCGGATATCGCCAGCCTGCCGGCGCTATATCGCCATGGTACGCACCTGCTGCGTTTTTCATATCGGGTCATTGAACGGTTTATTGCGGATAAATGTATACAGCGTGCCTCGGCACTGGCCTATGCATCCCTGCTGGCCATTGTACCGATGGTGGCGCTCGGTTTTTCGGTATTCACCAGTTTTCAGGCTTTCGATGCTTTTGCAGGCAGTGCCCGTGACACCCTGCTGCAATACCTGTTACCCACCAGTCAGCAGGTCGTACAGGACTATCTGGGTTCTGTTGCCGATAAGACAACGGCACTGTCCGTATTCGGTGTGATCGGCCTGCTGTTTACTGCCACCGCCCTGCTAAATACCATTGAAGAGGCTTTCAACGATATATGGCGTATCACACGAACCCGAGCCTGGTTGTCCAAATTCATCACATTCTGGGCGACGCTGACGCTGGCTCCGATTCTGATTGGCGCCTCCATCACCATTACCTCATACTTTACAGCACTACCGATCATCAGACAGGTCGCTGAAGGCGCTACATATATCGGCCAGACTCCCTTTCTGGTGCCCTGGCTGATGTCATCGCTGGCCATGGCGACCTTGTACACAGTACTGCCCAACACATCAGTACCGTTTCGTTATGCGGCCATTGGCGGTCTGGTTGCGGGTGCATTATTTGAATGGGCCAAATTCGGTTTTGCCTTTTATGTCACCGAGGTAGCCAATTATGAAAAATTATATGGTGCTCTTTCCACCCTGCCGATTTTCCTGATCTGGCTCTATCTGATTTGGGTGATTGTGCTGATCGGATCGGAGATCGCCTTCTGCCTGCAGCACCCCGAACAATCGCACCGCAAACACAGTTCATTTCTCAAACCCGGTGTGCAGCAATTTTATGCCCACCTTATTCTGCTGCGTGCCGCACAATGTGTGAATGAAGGAAAAACACTGACCATGCACGATTTGATCGAGGAAACCGACATTCCCGATAATATCATGCAGGAGTGGCTGGACCGCTTATGCACGCTTGAACTGCTGCGCCTGACCCAGGATCAGGATGGACAAGCTGCATGGCTGCCGGCTTTTGATGCCAACAGTATGACACTGAACGAAATTCACCGTCGTCTGAATAACGAGCCGATGAAAGTACCACCGCACTGGCAGGAAACGCCATTGGGGCGTCAGTTGCTTGGCCTGTATTACCGCATGGAACGCGAACAGGGCAAGATCCTCTCCACCATCAGCGTGCGTGAAATGCTTGAGAAAGAGAATGAAGAAATAAGCGCAAGAAATGAATTATTAAAGGATTATGATAAGTGAAACAAGCTCGTTTAATGATTGCCGCATCAGAACACGATGCGGATATGCTTTATATCAGCAAGATGTTTGTACCTGATGCGTTCATTGCCATACAACTGAACGACAACTGGCATGGCTTATTATCGCCACTCGAAGTGGATCGTGCCCGCAAGCATTCCGGGTTTGATGACGTGCATCTTGATTCCCCATGGCGACAGGCGGCGGAACATAAATCAAGATCCGGACTGGCTGCTGTCGCTGCAGCATTTCTGGAAGACCGTAAAATTAACCGAATTCTCGTACCCTCCCATTTCCCTCTCGGCTTTGCTGAACAACTGCGAAGCTGGGGTTTTGAAGTCAGACCGGCAGAAGGTGCTTTTTTTCCAGCAAGAGCAATCAAGAATGAATATGAAATTCGCTGCCTGTCACAGGCCGAACAACTGACCAGAAAAGCCATGCAACAGGCCGAGCACTATCTGGCAGCATGCAGTATCGGCGATGACGGTATCCTGCGCGATGCTGAATCCGGCAAAAAAGTAAAATCCGCCAATGTACGGCGTGCCATTGAAACCTTTCTGATCAGTAACGGTGCCATGCCGGCTCACACCATTGTCGCCTGTGGCAAGGAAGGTGCCGACCCGCACAATATCGGCCATGGCTATATCCGTGCCCATCAAACGATTATTATCGATATTTTCCCGCGCGTACTTTCAACCGGCTACTGGGGAGATATGACGCGCACATATGTCAAAGGCCGTGCCAGCCCCGAAATCAAAAAGCTCTATCAAACCGTACGTGAAGGTCAGGATATCGGCCTGTCGATGGTCGCGAACGGTGTGGATGGCATGCAAATCCACAAAGCCATCACGGCCCATTTCGACCAGCAGGGTTTTCCGACAAAAATGGTGCGTGGCAAACAGACCGGTTTTTTCCACGGTACCGGCCATGGCGTCGGCCTGGAAATCCATGAGGCCCCGCGCATTTCGACTCGCAGCGATATTTTACAAACAGGTCAGATCGTCACGGTTGAACCCGGTCTCTATTATCCGGGGCTGGGTGGTGTGCGTATCGAGGATATGGTGGTGGTTCGCGACGGCGGCTGCGACAACCTCACCCGCCATAAACGACAACTGGAAATTTCGTAATTTAATATCATGCATAAAAAGAGGGTGAAAGCATAAGCTTCCACCCTCTTTTCCGGAGCATCTCCAAATCAAGGAGGAGGAGAGAAAATAGAGATACTCCGAACTATACCGGCAACAGGCAGGTAAGTTTTCCGTGACTATTGAAATGTTACAAATTAATAGAAAAAATATTTTGCACTGATGGTCAACATACTGGATTCAAGACCTTTGAAATTCGTATTGATCGCAGTAGCATTGGTCTTGGGTTTGCTCAGCATGTGTGAATATTCAGCACCAATGGCATAACTGTCAGCCAGACGGTACTGCATACCCAGGCCATAAGCGTAACCGGTACGGGTTTTTTTCTGGGTCGGGAATGCTCCCTGACTGTAGCTGGCACGCAAGGTTGCAACACCCAACAGAGCATAACCCATCCACTGCTCGCTAAAATCATATTTCGGCTTGAGATACGCGGCCGCAAAATAATCTATTCCGGTTTTAGGCTGCAGTGTCAATTCTTCACCCGTTTTTCCGCTCGCACCAATTCGTACTTCCGCACCAAGATATTCAGAGAAATCATCACCCAGTTGCAGATAGCCGCCAAACACTGCCTTCTTTGTCACCCCTGTACCGAGATTAAATGCACCCAGACCGATACCCATATAAGGATCCGAGGCCTGTGCTGCGCCGGAAAAACCAAGCATCATACATAATGCCGCAGCAGTCTTTACAGTTTTATTCATGTTTTAAAGCTCCTTCAGAATTGTTCTGCCGTGACCCTAATCGCTAACCTTAACTGAAGCTGAAAGCATGCAGGGCATACTGATACTCACCTTAAAACCGTGCAGTGTAGTGGAACGGGAGAGCTCGATCTGACCATTGTAGGCCGATACCAGATCATTCACGATTGCCAGGCCCAGTCCGTGCCCACCCTTGCTTTCATCTGCGCGTGCGCCACGTTGCAGCAGTGCAGCATAAGCCGTTTCGTGCTGTCCCGGACCATCGTCTTCAACGGTGATCAGCAGCATATCGTGCTCACAGTGCATACTACAGAGCAGCCTGGATGTGGCCCATTTACAACCATTCTCCAGCAAGTTCCCCATGATCTCCAGCATATCTTCACGATCCGCCCGAATGTTCAGCTCCTCTTCCAGTTGTAGTGTGATATCGATGTGTGGAAATGCCCGTCTCAGCATCTGACATAGCTCATGCAGGTCTGCTTCAGGTTGTTTCCATTGCCCGCCCGGCATCGGCCCTGCTGCTCTGGCCCGGGCCAGCTCACTGTCAATGCGCTGATTTATCAATTGCAACTGCGCGATCAGCTCCAGTTGCTGCGGGTCAGACTGCCGCCCCTGCACTGTCTGCAGTGCCACAGCCAGAGGTGTTTTCAGACTATGGGCCAGGTCCCCGAGCGCATGCCGCGAGCGCTGCAGCCGTTTGCGTATCAGCAGAGCCAGATGGTTGATTTCATCTACCAGCGGGCTGATTTCTTCCGGCACAGGCGCGGTGATCTGTTCCAGTTCACCACCATCGAGCTGCTTCAGCTGGCGGCGTATACGCTGTAGCGGTTTCAGACCATGATTGATCAGCCAGCCCTGCAACACCATCAGTGCCAGCACGGTCGCCGCAGCAAATAGCAGCAGGTGACGCTGGAAAGCACCGGTTGAGGCTTCGATCGACGAGATGTCCTCAGCCACCCGGATTTCCAGTTGCTGGCCGTGTAATTCAATCTGCTGCGATAATACCAACAACAATTGCCCTTTGGGGCCGGGCACATCCCGCATCAGCATTTGAGTGGAAGCTGGTAGCTGTTCATCCCACAGGGAGCGTGAACGCAAGCTTTGATCAGCCAGATCGATCTGAAAATAGTGCCCGGAAAATGCCCGTCGATAGATACTCGGCACCAGCTGCTGATCGATAGTGGCAACGGCGGGCGGAATCCATTGCAGTGCCGACAACAGCTGCTCCTGATCATGTTGCAGGCGAGAAACCAGATTGGATTCTGTCAGTGCCTCAACTTCATTGCCGATCATCAGCGTCTGCATGACAAAGAAAAAAGCCAGGCTGGCCGCAAGCCCGAACGTCAGCCGCTGTTTAAGCGACAGCATCAATCAGTCCGTCTGTGCAGGTGGCTTGTCCCCTGCCCCATCCGCCAGCAGCACGGTCGGGTCGAGCACATACCCCTGCCCGCGGCGGGTGCGAATCAGCTCACGATGCAGTTTTTTCCGCAACCGGCTGACATAAACCTCAATCACATTGCTATCTTTTTCATCATTGAAATCATACACGTGTTCGACCAGCTGCGTGGCCGATAATATCCGTTTCGGATATAACATCATATATCGCAACAAACGGAATTCGATTCCGGTCAGATCAATCTCACGCCACTGGCCAGCAGCTTGCCACAGCGCAATCTGACGCTGCTCATCGAGCTTCAGGCAACCTATAGCCAGCTCCGCCCCGCCATGACCGGATGAGCGCCGTACCAGGGTCTGCAAACGCACAACCAGCTCCTCGATATGAAACGGTTTACTCAGGTAGTCATCCGCACCACGATGAAAACCATCGACTTTTTCATGCCATGCTCCGCGTGCCGTGAGGATCAGCACAGGCGTGCTGATACCGGCGGCACGCCAGCGGGCCAATACATCCAGCCCCGGCAAACCCGGCAGTCCAAGATCAAGAATAATCACATCATAGGGTTCGGTCTCACCCATGAATACTCCATCGATACCATCATGGCTGATATCCACAGCAAAACCACGACGCCCCAGTTCTGCCGCCAATTCCTGGCACAGAGCCTCTTCATCTTCGATCAGTAACAATCGCATCAGTCCCGCTCCACCGCCACAATCTTGCCACTGCGTGCATCCACCTTGATTTCATGCACCGCATGATCGCGGCCCAATAGCCTGATTTCGTATAATATCTGTCCGTGTTCCTCTTCCAGTTCCACATCCAGTAGTGAGCCGGGGTACTGTTTCTCGATGCTGCCGAGAATCTTGTTCAGCGGCAGAATCGCATCATTGCTGCGCAACTGCCTGACCCGGTCGACATCGTCGGCATACGCACTGCTGCTGGTCAGCAGCACGACAATCAGCATGAACCGAATCAGATACATCAGCCGTGCCTGTTAATCTTCCCAGCGACCAAAACCGGGAATACGTACGCTATCTTCATCAAACACCCCTTTGTCGGCCATCCTATGGCAACTCAGACAATTGGAGAAGGAACGTACTTTATCATTGCCACGCACCATACGAGCTGGCACTTCACGGTGTTTATGCTCAAAATAGGACGTTTCTGTGATTCTCAATGGTACCTGATCGGGCCGGATCGAGCGTAGGATACTGCGGCTGAAACGATTGGGTATACGATCTGCCGCATGTCCCTGCAAATAACGGGTAATCGCTGCCTGTGTTTCAGGATCCAGCTCGGCATTTTCACCAAAATGATTTTCCAGATTATTCATCACAGATAACCATGAACGTTCCGGTAGCAGTCCGGCCGGATAAGCAAAATGGCAAGCAGAACACTCTGTTTTATATGCTGCATTGGTAATAATCGGCACATCGCTGGTATTCCCGTAAAAACCACCCTCTGCATGCTCATATGCTTCACGATCATGCTCATACCACTCATCGCCATCACTCCATGCCAGTGTCGAAAGTGCCAAACCCACGCAACCTGCAAACAGTATCATACCAAGCACACGCTTTTGTTTTATTTTCATTGTCATAACAGCTCCTGTATCTGATTATTTAAGTCGATCTATTCCACGCGCGGCGAAGCTTCAGCTTGCTTTCATCATCGCCATAATCTGTTGTTTCTCCTGTGCCGTGCATTCCCGGCCCCAGGTCCACTTGCAGTTACGCCTGAACCATTTCTCCACTTTGGCTGGATCAGCGAGTCGCTCGGGGTTTACGCTCAGCGCCATCGGTTCAATACGTTTTCCGGTACGCAGATGCTTCCCGGCCTGTTTCAAATCAGCCGTATGACAGGATGCACAACTAACCTGTTTACCCAGTTTTTTCTGCATATGCATCTGCGTCCACAGCTGCTTTCCCGGCTCCTCCGCCGTTAAATCTGAAATATTCCCGGCAGTTACTCCGAGCATCAGAGTGGCAACAAAAAGATATTTCTTCATAACATATTCTCCTTATCTTTCAAGCTCTTAAAATAAATATCCTCAGGCAGAACCTTCTTTCCACTGATCATGGCTGCAACGAGGTTTCTGTGCTGTAGAAGACTTTCAAACAACACACCTGCCAGATGCAAAGAAACCAGTACACCCAAGACCGTATAACACCACCCATGCAGGTTCTGGATTATGATTTCAGTACTAAATTCCACATCAGCCCAGCCAGAAAACACCCCTGAGCCTGTCTGCAAGCCCATCAATGCCATGCCGCTACAAACCAGCAACAACAACGTCAGCAACAGGGCATAAATCATCAGGCTACCCAGTGGTGTGTGGGCCGGATAATGTTCTGCACGGAAAACGAGCAACGCACGCAGGTGACCGATTAAAGCACGGCGCGAAGGTATAAAGGAAATGAACAGGGCATTACGCTCCCCGATCACTCCCCAGATCATTCGGAACATCAATAAGCCACCTAAAACTGTACCAGCCAGTATATGTAACTGCAGATCCCTGCCCTCTGCCCACCAGGCTGTGGTTACGGCGAGAAACATGGACCAATGGAACAGGCGAATAAGCGGATCCCATACTTCCAAACTGTGATTTGTAACTGACATCATGCGAACAATGCAGAGAAAAGCTGAAATAAACCTGAATAGAATATGGGAATCGCCAGGTAATTTATTGGATGACTATTTACTGATTACCTGACCGTCTGCTTATCGGCTATAATGATCCACAGTTTAGCTCGACTAGAATGCGCAGACTACGTGACTTTGCCATTGCGATGAAGAATGGCGCGCCCGCCCATTTTCCACAGCACAATACCACCGGGCAGTGCAGCGGATAATAGTACCAGCACCCACAAAGCCGCCATCGCCCCGGCTGCTTCAGCAGAAGCACCGAACCATGTAGCCAGACCCACATATCCGGCTTCACGAATGCCGAAACCGTTAAAGGAAACCGGTAAAGCTGAAGCCAGTGCTACCAGACAAACCATAAAGCCGTAGGCAAACCATGACATCTCCATTCCAACCGCCATACCCAGCAATACGTGCGCCTGCACAACCAGTATTTGAAACACAATGGATACAGGCAGGCTTTTCCACCAGGCAGCCTGGAATACAGGCGTGGTTAATGGTAGCGATTTCCAGCCGGATAATTTACCACTCCAGCTGGATACTACCAATCGAGGCCACCACCGGGGTAATGTCAGAAGTATCACGAAAAGCATGAGCAGCCCGGCATTCCACACCACAAACCACAGCAATGGAATATCGAGGAATAACATACAGAAAGAAACGACCAGCCCCAACCCTACAACGCCGTTGACACGTTCCAAAACCACGCTGGCTGCAGCCGGCCAGCCGGCATTTTCCCTGCCTTTGGCCAATAACCAGCCGCGCGCCACATCACCCCCGATAATAGAGGGCAGAAACAGACTCAGAAACATACCGAGGAAATAGATTTGAATTTTCCTGGCAGTCATCACAGAAAGTCCCAGTCCGCGGGCCAACCATGTCCAGCGAATTGCTGAAAGCACCTGACCGACAATCAGACACAATATTGCCGCAGCAACCAGTTGCCAGTCAGCAGTTTTCAGCAGGCTGAAAATATCGGAAAGATTCAGTGCCCAGCCCAGATAAGCCAGCAGCAGGGCTGAAAGTACCAGTTTAATCCAGAACATTTAGAATCGGACAGGGCTAAGATGCAAGATGCGAGATGTATGAAATGAGACGATGCGAATTTTCATCTCATATCCAGCATCTCACATCAAACGAAGCGCTCACTCCTCATGATCCTCGCGCACACTGTAATGACGGCGACCGGTTGATTCGTAATAGGTGCGCGCCTGCATTTCCAGGATCAACCCGATACCGAACAGCAAAACACCCGTGACAATCATTAAAGAGCCCAGTTGCAGCATGGGACGTCCTGCGAGTTCCGCACCGAACAGCAGCTTGTCCATTGTCAGCCACAGGTCGATAAATAATCCGCTGACCAGCGAAACGAGCCCGACCGGGCCGAATAATTGCAATGCCCTATCTGTAAAGCGCTGGAAAAATACGACCAGCAGCAGATCAACCAGTACGCGAATGGTACGGCCAATGCCATATTTGCTCTCGCCGAAGCGACGAGGACGGTGGGTCACCACTTCCTCACCTATTCTGGCACCATAAAGATCGGCCAGCGCCGGCAGGAAGCGATGCTGTTCACCGTAAATTCGCAGATTCTTGGCCACATCGGCACGCATCAACTTCATCGGACAGCCATAATCATGCATACGCACCTTGGTCGTGCGTCGGATCAGGGCATTGGCAATTTTAGAGGGAAGATTACGTGACAGGCTGGCATCCTGGCGATCCTTGCGCCAGCCATTGACCATATCCAGATCATCCTTATACATGCGCTCCAGCAGTTTCAATATATCGGCAGGATCAGTCTGCAAATCGCCATCCATATACACAATATACTGTCCCTTTGCCCGTTCAAAACCCGCGCTCATTGCTGCTGTCTGGCCGAAATTTCGTCTGAGTTGAATCAGCACCACCCGATCATCCGTCTGACATGCTTTTTTTGCAGCTTCGACTGTACCATCGTCGGAACCGTCATCGACCAGAATCAATTCGTATGCATGACCACTCAGTTTCTCTGCCACTTCTGCAACCAGCAACGGTACATTTTCCTCTTCCCGATATAGCGGCACGACAATCGAAATCATTGATTCGGGCATTACCTCTCCTTTCCTGCCGGTGTACTTGCAGGCGGTTGCAAACTCACCAGCAACAACCAGTGTCGGGCATACATACCGTAGACACGATCATGCACAATAAGATAGGGAATAATCTCTTTTGGCAACAGTTCAAGCGCATCCTGGGGCATAACAACGGCCTTGCCGGCTACCAGCCACTCCCCCACTTCCCCTACATCTGTCAACATCGGCAGGCGACCACCATGATAAAACAGTAACGATGGCTGGAAATAATGGAATGTCGCCAGCTGACTGCCATCAAATCCCGATTCAGTTGCCCTGGCAGCCAGGGATATACTGATTTTATTGTGGTCAATCCCCTTTACCGACCATCCGGCCAGCAAAACCATCGACACAGCCATGGCTACTGCCAGGGTGATGCCTCCGCGGCCTGATTCTTCATTCCTTTTCCACAGCCACTGTTTTTTCCATATCAACCAGGCTGAAGCCAGTACCATCGGCAGCATGGCCAGTATATAATAGCCCTCACCCGGCCATTGTTTCTCCAGCCCAAGGCCTCCTCCAACCACTATACCTGTCGAAAGTATCAATGCTGTCCACACCAGCCAGCGCACGGCACGCTGGCGCACTTCGGTGGATGCATATGTCCAGCCATACGCCATCAGCATCGCGGCAGCTGGAAACAAAGGCAGTACATAATTGGGCAACTGGGTGCGCGCAATGCTGAAAAAGAGGATGTATACCCCAATCCAGCACAGCATGAACAAGCGCACCGGCTCCTCTCTCAAAAATTTCAACCGCCATGAACCAAACCACAGCATCGCTGCCAGTAAGCCGGTCCATGGGAACCAGCCCAGCAACACACTGAGAATGTACAGGCCCGGAAAACCGCGGTGCCCCTGCAATGGATCAGTAAAGCGGTCGATATTGTGATGAAAAATAAAACCTTCGAGCCAGACACCATGCGTCAAAATGCCCACGGCGATATACCAGGGCAACGCTACCGCCAATGCAATCAAAGCGCCTTTGAACGGATGAAACAGACGCCAGTTTCTCCAGTCCCCCATCAGGGTCAGGAAAGCGGCAACAATTAACAGCGGCATCAGTCCGGCAATCGGCCCCTTGGCCAGTGTACCCAGTCCTATCGCAATATAGGCTGTAATCACCAGTCCGGGCATCCGTTCAGATGGCTGTTGCGCCTGTTCCTTCTTCTGTTCCAGATATGAGATCAGCAGCGCCGGTAACGCAACGCCAAGTGCCAGCATCAACAATGGATCCGGTACCGCCGCCCTCGCAATAACAATAATGTGCAGCGCAGTCGCGAATGTACCCGCCGCGATAAGTGCCGCATTGTCGCATACAGTCGAGTTATCACGGAATACCGAAGTGGAAGCGGCCATCAAACGCCGTGTCATGCCCCAGATCACCAGTACCAGCCCGGTCATGGCAAGAGCCGAAGGCAAGCGGGCCGTCCATTCATTGATACCGAATAAAGCATCCAGTGGCATCATCAGCCAGTAGATCAGGATCGGTTTATCGAAACGGTAATCGCCGTTAAACATCGGCACCCACCAATTACCGGCCAGCAACATTTCACGGGCACATACGGCATTATTGGGCTCATCGACATCCCATAAACTGTGACCACCCAGAAAAGCAAAAAAGTTCACAGCACAAATCAGCAACAACCAGAATAATGGTTGCTTCAATAACGGTTGCTCTTCAGCCCGGTGTGAATAATCAGTCATCGGCATCGTCACTCGACCTCTTTCAGCCAGCGCTCAAGATGCTGTTTCAGAGTGTCACTGTTGCCACGCAACAGAACACGTTTACGACGGGATGTCATACCAGATGAAATCTCCACATCAGCGACAGGAAGATCAAAGGCTTTGGCAATCACGCGAACAATGGCTTTATTGGCTTTTCCATCCTGTGCAACTTCACCAATGGCTATTTTCACAGCATCCCCATGCAAGCCGCGCAATTGTGCCCGTCGTGCGCCGGGCTGGGCATGCACATTCAGATAGAGGCCGTCTTTTCCTTCGCTATAGAGTTCGGAAAGATTGTCTGCATTCATGAATAAACAGACCATAAATCAATGCGAATGTTTTTTCCCACCCTTTGATAAGCAGTGCCTCGTGAAGCAATACGTGTGATTTCATAAAGCATGGCCGCCTGACCGGGCACAGAACGAAAAAAATCAT
>WFUI01000257.1 GCA_015485035.1 Mariprofundus sp. | reverse complement strand
CCATTACCATGGTATAATGATGATGGATCAGCTGCACCCCACGTCACATTACCGAGATCACCAACACGCACAAATGCACCGTTGTTCATTGGCACTAAAATGGCCGATATTTCTTCAGGTGTACCCGCCAGGGCCTGGGCAGTCAGCAAAAAGCGATTATTGCGTTGGTATACCATGCCCGCCGGCTGTGAAATATTGGAGCCGGCCAGAGCCGCTACCACCTGCGCGACAGAAAGTTGATGCGCCTGCAAACGATCACGGTCCAGTACTACTGTAACCTGCCTGACCGGTCCGCCAAATACTTCAGCATCAGCCACGCCGGGCAGATTGAGCAATGTATCGCGCAACTGGTTTTCGGCCATCCTGCGCACCTGAGCCATATCAAGGCCCGAGCCTTTCGCTGGCCTGACCGCCAGTACCATTGCCGCATGCGCAGCATCGGTAATCTTAAACACCAATGGCTCGTGAATCCCTTTGGGCAGTTGACCACGTACCCGGGACAATTCGGTTGTCACCGCATTGGCAGCGGTATTGATATCATTATCATATTCAAATTCGACTTGCACCGCCGAAACTTCATCACGGGATGTAGAAGTTACCCGCCGTACACCATCAATGGAGGACAAACGCACTTCCAGCGGATGTGTCACTTCATTAGCCACATCTGTTGTCATCGCCCCTGGCCACTGCACTACCACCGAAACCGATGGGCGATTGGTATCCGGAAACAAGTTGGTCGGAATCGATAAAAAACCAATCACGCCCAGCAACATAAATGCAACAGTGGCCGCCAGAATGGCATGCGGCCGGGATAATATACCCTCAGCAAAACTCATGGTTGTTGGTCCTGTTGTTCCAGCCCGGTCACGGGATCACCATCGTGTAATTGTAATAGTACACTGCCATGCGCAATCACCACATGGTCCCCGGCATGCAAATCACCCTTGACTACACAGGAGTCCTTACTGCACATAGATACTTGAACAGGCAGTAGTTGCACATGTGGCGTTGGTTGTGCAACCAACTTAAACAAGGCCCGCTGTGAGCCTTGTTTGGCCGGACGCAAGCTATTTGCAGGTACCACCAAACCCGTTGCAGCAGCTGTAAACACACGTACTGAAACGGGCGCGCCGGAAGGCAGGTTGAATGGGCGTTGCGGCAAGTCGATTTCCAGACTACCCATCGCCAATGCATCCAATGACGGATTGATACGCGTGATCCTTACATTCATACGTTGTTTTAGTAAGGACAGCTCCACCTGACCACCTGGTTGAATACGGGTAATCGTATCCAGTGGCACAGGGACAACGACTCGCCCGCCCTTTTCTGCAGTCAGCGTATAGACCGCTTTACCGGGAAACACCGCATCCCCCGGCTCTGCATAACGCCCGGCAATACGCCCATGCATTGGTGCCCGAATATGCCCGTAAGAGATTTTCACCTGCAAGGATTCCAGTTGCTTCTTCAATGCAGCCACATTAGCCCGGTCCGAACGCAGGCGGGTCTGACGTTGCTCAACCGCTGATGCAGAGGAGCCGCCTTCACGCATCAAGTGCTGCTCACGCTGCAATTCTTTACGGTCATTCTTTTGTACGGCTACAGCACTGATCAGCTTTGCTTTCAGAGAACCGGCATCAGCTTCCAGAGCCCGCGTGTCCAGATGAACAATCAAATCACCCTTGTGCACCGTGCCGCCTTCCCGTGGTCCCATTTTTAATATCGTACCACTGATCTGTGGTACGATTCGCACCTCAGTAGCGCTGACTACCTTCCCCAGTGCGGGAAACCCCTGATAAACACTCCCCTCACGCACAACGGTACTTTGCAATGCCCAGGGAGATATTTGCATCGCCGGGCTATTCTCAATATGTTTTACACGTGAAGACAATAATGCTGCTGTTCCAGCAACCAGTACGGGAATAAGTAATATATACCATTTCTTTCTTATGCTCAGCATTATTCATCTCCTGCTTGTTCCAGTTGTCCTGACTGCCTGTAACCCAGACAAACAACCCCGTGGCTGGCCGAGACAATCTCTGCCAGCCACGGGAGGTTTCACTTATCCACCGACAGGTGAGATGACCGGCAACTGATAACTGGCATGACAGGCAATACAGTTGTTCATCGTTGCTACAAGTTTTTGCTGCACTTCCTTCACCGGCTTACCTGCTTTAGCCAGATCAGCAATTTCATCAAAGGCGTAATGCGTGCCAAAACCAAGCTTCTTGAACTCTAACGGCAGCTTTGCGCGCAGTTTGAAATCCATGGTCTTAATCGCCGCACTGCCAACACCGCGAGCAGCTTTATCGACAGCCGCCATATCATTCACAGCCAGTGCTTCGACAATCGTCTGGGTGGTCTCCAGCAGAACGCGCATTTCACCGAGTACAGCCTGCCTCTCTGCCGGTTCCAGCAATACAGCGGTACGCCCGTCATCGGCCTTGGCTGTATTGCCAAGCACGACAAACTTGAATCCGATAGCGACCAATATCGCGCTTAACAAGCCTATGGCTATCCAGTGTGGTGTGGTATTTTTCATGTTGTCTCTCCTGTTGTTTTATATGCAATTAATTGTTCGGAAATATGTTTCAGGGTATTGATCGTCGTCTGCTTGTCGGAGTCCGGGATACCGCGCAACAGCTCCTGCTGGAAATCGCTGACCAGTGGAATCAGTACGTCCAGTGCCTTTGTTCCCTGTTCGGTCAATCCGATACGAAAACAGCGGCGATCATTCGGGTCAGGGCTCCGCTCCACCAGTTGCTTTTTCACCAACCCGTCAATGCGACGTGTGATGGTAGTTTTATCGCGCATCATCAATGCAGCAATCTCCACCTGCGTCATCGGACCCTGCTGTGATAGTCGGAATAAAATACCGAAATCCTGTGCCGATAGCGGATACCCCTGACTCGAAAATCGCCTGGCAATTTCTTCGGTCATCAAAAATGCGGTTCGGTTCACATGCATGCCTATGACCTGATCCAGTTGAAAATCATGCTTCAATCCATTCATCACACACTCCTTATATGCGAATCATAGCTATATAGATGCAATATACAACTATTGCATATTACAATCGATAAGATGCACCAAAAATCATAGCAGCCATGACTGGATCTTATATTTCGAGGGGAGACCACCGGCAGGTACTACCTTGCCATCGATCAATACACCCGGCGTAGACATCACACCGGCGGCTACAATTGCGGCAAGACCTTCGACCTTCTCAATCTCTATCTCCACCCCTTGATTGTCCGCCATACGGCGGATCATCTCTATCGTGGTTTTACAACCCGCACACCCTGTTCCCAGCACTTTGATTTACTTCATCGCAACTCCTTGACCACTAATCCATTACAGCACGGCGTTAAATACAAACCCGACCAATAGAATCCCGCTGAACAGCACGCCGACAAACACGGCAATCAGGCGCAGTTTCAACACCTTGCGCAGAATCACCATTTCAGGGAATGAGCGCGCGATCACGCTCATCATAAATGCCAGCACCGTGCCAAGTGCCGCACCTTTGGCGAGCAGTGCTTCAACAATCGGGATAATGCCTGCGGCATTGGAATACATGGGCACACCGATAAAGATCGCTGCCGGTACCGACCACCATGATGAATCCTTACCCATAAAGCCGGCCATAAAATCCTGCGGTACATAGCCGTGAATCCCGGCACCAATGGCAACACCGGCCACGACATAGAGCCAAACCTTTCCAACGATATCATGCACCGACTGAAAACCTGCCTGTAAACGATCCGCCATGGATAACTTTTCAGGCTTGAAATCCGGATCCACCTTAGCCATATCCTGCACCCAGTTTTCCAGATATTTCTCCATATTCAGCTGTCCGATTACCCAGCCAGCCAGCCACAATAGCAATCGATAAACCAAGAGCTAAATAGAGCAGAGCCACTTTCCACCCGACCAATGCAAACAACAGCGTCAAAGCCACCTCATTGATCATCGGTGCGGCAATTAAAAAAGAAAATTTTGATTCATTGCCTTGGACCGATATTCCGCACCTCTTATTCAAGAATTTCTGATTTAATTACCAGCTTCGTTTTTTCGTTGATTATTGTTGTAACATACTGATATTTATGGTACTTTTTTACTCATGGGAGAGAGTTTTCAAATAGCATCACCACCAGCTTATGAAAGCAAGGAGCTTAATCATTTGGGGCTCGTTGCTGCCATGTTTGATGACCTGGGTATTGGAAGTGCGATTGATACCATCATCCCCCAGGATCTGAGTCAGCGCAAAGTCACCATTGGCCAAGGCGTGAAAGCGATGGTGGTCAATGGGTTGGGCTTTGCCAATCAGCGATTGTACCTGATCCCGGATTTCTTTGATGGCAAGCCGGTTGAGCAGTTGATTGGTCCCGGCGTCATCGCAGCCGATCTGAATGATGATACGCTGGGGCGCGCCCTGGATGCTATTTACACAGCTGGTCCCACCGAGTTGTACAGAGCCATTGCTATGACTGCGATGCGCCACCTTGAACTGTCGGGGTTGCTTGGCCATATGGATTCCACCACATTCCATACAGATGGAGAGTATGATCACGCCCCGGAGGAAGGCGTGATTCGCATTACCCGTGGCTATAGCCGGGACCATCGTCCGGAGTTGAATCAGTTTGGCCTGCAGCTGATTGTCGAAAGCGAGGCTGGTATTCCAATGATGATGGCTGCGCTCAGCGGCAATGATAACGACAAGGCGGTGTTTCGTGATGCCGTCAGTACGCATGTCCGGCAGTTGCAGGAGGATCATGAAACCGCCTTTCTGGCTGCTGATAGTGCATTGTATACTGCGAAAACGATCAAAAAACTGCAGGGCATCGATTGGGTGACCAGAGTGCCGGAAACGATTGAGCTGGCGCGAAGCATGATCGCCGCTCTGGCGCCTGAGCTTGCCATCAGATGTGATGGGACGCATCCGACCTTCAGCTCCGTCTGCACATCATATGCTGACGTGAAGCAGCAATGGATTGTGGTGCATTCGCCACAGGCGCGCGGTCGCGCCATGCATTCGGTCGCCAGGTGGTGTCAGCGGCGCAGCGATGCCGATCAGCAGGCACTTGCTAAGCTGTGTAAACGCGAGTTCGCCTGCGAGGAAGATGCGCTGCGAGCTGTGCGGCGGCTGGAGAAACAGATGAAGATCAGTACGTTACATGATGTCTGCGTGAAAGCGCTACCGCGTTACCGACATCGCGGTCGTCCTGCAGGTGATGCAACGGCTGACTATTTTGTTTACCGGGTGCATGCGGGCCTGGCTTCAGAGTATGAACAATATGTTCAGCGACTACAGCGCAAGAGCTGCTTTATTCTTGCAACGAACCGCACAGAAACGATTGACGCAGGGAAGCTGGTAGAAACCTATAAGGGACAACAGAAAGTCGAGCGCGGTTTCCGCTTTCTGAAAGATCCGATGTTTCTGGCATCCTCGGTGTTCCTGAAATCACCAAAGCGCATTATGGCATTGGCCATGGTGATGACGGTATGCCTGCTGGTTTATGCCGCCCTGGAACACCGTATCCGAAAAAGACTCGCCGAAGAGAAGCAACAGTTTCCGACCCAAACCGGAAAAATGACGGATCGGCCAACAGTCCGGTGGGTATTCCAGTGTTTCCAGAATATTGCTGTGCTCTATATCGACAACAATAAGGCAGCCGTACTGAACCTCAACAGCACACAAGCAAACTTGTTGAAACTATTGGGCCATAGCTTCGAACAGATTTATTCCTGATTCCAATGTTTGGGGGTGCGGAATATCGGCTTGGACATCATTACCTCATCGCTTCTCACTTACACATAGAAGACGATGAGAGTTGCAGAAAGATGAAAATTATTTTAACTGTGTTTGCAATGCACCTTCAACAAGATGCAGTCTCTGCTTTAACCGTGACCGCAACCATGGCACAAGAAAATCAACCAGTTTCTTTGCCAGCGGAGAGGTATGCCCCGATTGAAGCAGGCTCATCGGGCGAGATAATTGAGGGTTGAATGGACGAGTGGTCAAAACAGATTCTCCAGTTGGCAAGCAAAACTGTGAAACCACACCAATACCCAAACCTTGTCGCACCGATTCAAGCACTGCTGATACGCCGCCCATACACAGGTGAACATCGGGCCGTTCTCCGGTTGCCGTCATCCAGGCTCGTTCCAGTACTTCACGCGTACCAGAACCATGCTCACGCCAGATCAGTGGATAATCGTGAAGCTGGCCTAATTCAATAGATGCATAATCGGCCAACGGATGATCGGCAGGCATCACCGTGACAATTTTATCTTCACCCAAATGTTCAACGCTACAGCAATCCGGCACACTGGATGGGATGGGGCTTTCCACCAAACCCAAATCATGCTGCTCCATATGCTCAAATACCTGCTGACTGTTACCACTATCCACAAACACTT